>JAISQH010000105.1 GCA_031274385.1 Planctomycetaceae bacterium
TTTTTGGATTAAGAAGATTGGTAGGATAATTTGCCGGAAATAACATCGAATCGTTAGTTCTCTCCAACAGACTATCCTACCAATTTTATCAATCCGAAAAATCTTGTTCAGACAATTGGGGATTATAATAATTGTTCTAATTCCTGAAGCAATTTTTGAACGATTTCATCGTAAGAAAATGTTCCAATCAGATTTGTTCCTCGTTTGAGGTTGACCGATTTTGCACCGCACCAAAGTCCGATGTCGGCGTGATCTGTTTCACCGGGACCATTGACGCGGCAACCCATCACGGCAATAGTTAACGGTACATTTTTCATAAACCGTGTTGCTTCCCGAACCTGTTGCGCTAATGCAACGAACCGGTCGTTTTCGACTCGCGCACAACTCGGACAACTGACAATATTCAGTTGATCCGGCGTCCAGTCTGCAGCGGTCAATATCTTGCCTTGCCTGACGTTTTGTACAATAAGATGTCCCGCTTCTATTTCTTCCTGTTTGCGGTGATTCGGAACGGTCAACGAAACCCGAAGCGTGTTGCCGATACCTTCCGCCAACAACGGTTCCAGAGCCAGCCGTGATTTCATCACGCCCTCCGGCGGCATTCCGGCTTCGGTAAGACCAAGATGGAGAGGAATATCGTACCGTAATGATGCAAACTGCCGGTTTGCCGAAATGACAATAGACGGATTCGAGGACTTGATCGAAACACAAAACCGCTGAAAACCAAGCGAATCCATAAAATCCGCGTGTTTGAAAGCACTGTCCAAAGCAATATTGAGCATCGGATTGTTGCCGGTACTCGACGGATCAAGACTTCCGCAATTAACTCCGATTCGTAACGCACAATCATTTTTTCGTGCAATTTCAACAATTCGTTCAACCTTTTTTTGCCACGAAATATTCGGTTCCGCATGGTGAAGATGACCGGGGTTGTACCGAATCTTATCAACAAACGGCGCAGCCAATTCCGCTAATCGGTAATTTTCTTGCAGATCAATTGACAGGTTTGCGGTTGTTCGTTTCCGAATTTCACGAAGTGCTTCGGCATCTTGTTGCGTATCAACCGCAATACGCACAATTCCCGCTCCGGCTTCGGTTAAACGTTGACACGTTTCGGCGGTTGCAACGACGTCGGTTGTTTTGGTTGCAGCCATACTTTGAAGAACAATCGGATGACCGCCTCCAATCATAACCGTTCCGATTTTAATTTCCCGCGTTCTGTTTTGAAACATAAATGCTATTATATGTTAATTGTAACGATACTATACTTTTTATACTTACGATTTCGCTTCTTGGTTTTGATCCTTATAATCAATTAATCAATTGATCAATGATTGAACGGTAAAGTAATTGAACGGTGAAGTAATATTGGTTTTAGTCGCGCTAGCGACGTCATGATGCATAACCGGCGGTTGCGCTGCACTACACCGCCGGTTATGCATCATCTCGTCGCTGCGCGACTATTGAAGAACAAAAATTAATGTGCAACAGATATTTCAAAACAAAAAAAGTTTATTGACACATGATTACAAAGAGGCAGAGACGTTTATGGTTTATCGTTCGTTTCAATTTTTCAATTTTTCATTTTAAAATTTTGTCGTATTTTCTTTGTGCTTTTTCGCGGCTTTGTGGTGAAATATTAGTGAACGGTTATTGATTTTGTTACGTTGCGGCGGTTTCTGCGTGTTATTACAAAAATTCGAGGTAAGACATAAACCCGTCAGGCGGCGACCAGGCTTCGAGACGGTTGGCAACTTCTTTTGCTGTTGTAATCCGGTCATACGGTTCACGAGCCAACATACCGCGCAGTAAATCAACTAAATCGAACGGTATTGTCTGATTCAAAATTCGCGGGTCTTTCGGATCAAACCGGATTCGGTCACTAAATTTCTGCTTGACATCGCCGTTGGGATACGGCAAGGAACCCGTCAGCATTTGGTACAAAGTACAACCCAGTGAATAAATGTCCCAACCCGGTGTTGGTTCCGATGGATTGCGAATCTGATCCGGTGCCATATAATCAACAGTACCGGCAACACGCCCCGTTACTTTCGAAGCAGAATCAATTTGATGTTCCAATAAATTACTTTCCTCAATAATCCGAATCATCGGGTCTTTGAAATTCCGTTCAAACGGAACCGCAAGTCCCATATCGGTCAGTTTTGCTTTGCCTTCGCTCGACAAAAGCACATTTGCCGGTTTCAGATCGCGATGAATGATCCCGTTTTCGTGCAGATAATGAACTCCTTGTGCAATTTGTCCAAGAATCGGCGCAACAATTTCTATCGGCAAAACCCCTTCTTTCCGAAAAAGTTCGCGCAAATCGCCGCCGTCAACAAATTCATGTACCATATAATGGACATTGCCGTCGCGCCCCGAACCAAAATATCGAACAAGATTCGGATGATCAAGATTCTTTTGAACTTCGATTTCGTGCAAAAATCGTTCCGTCAATTCCGGTGTCACTTTGGCAAGCGGTAAAACCTTGATCGCAACATCTCCCCCTCCCTGTTCGGCATGTCCCAGAAAAACATGACCGTAACCGCCGTGTCCAATCGCATCGAAAATCCGGTAATCACCAAGCGTAAATTTGGTACGTCCGTCCAACAGTTGTTGTGCTTGCCAATCGTTGAGCAGCCCGCACCGAACCAACTCCTCAGCAAACCGGCGATCTTGTATTGTTACATCGCAATCCTGATTAACCGTTTCACCATCCAAAGAAGCATCCGAAGAATCAAGCGGTTTTTCCTCTTCTGCGGTTTCGGTCGAATAACGTACACTGTAACGTAACCGTGCCGGATGTTGCGAGTGTTTCCGGTCAAAAGAATTTGTTGCAATATTTTCCGTCAATACCAAACCGCCGGACTCGAATTTTCGGAGAAATTCGTCCAATAATTCCGCTTTAACAAGACCGCTTGCCTTGACATAATGGTACAGTTTAGGAGGTTCCACAGGAATGGGTGATTGGTGAAAGAGGTCTGTTTTTAGTAGTTTGTCATTTTGCAAGAGGATATTGTCGGACGTAAGTTTTTTTCTGTACAATGGTTATCTTAATCTATTAATTGTTTCAGCAGGAATGAAGCATACATACGGCATGAAAAGATTATCGGCAACCGACACAAAAAGTCAAGAACAACGTTGCCCATTGGCGTTCAAAAACTTTTTACCGGAGAACGCTGGAAAATTTTAACCACAATTTCAAATCGGCAAAAACCTGCAAATACCATCATTTCAAGCATTTGAAAGGAAGTTACAAATTATTGAGACTATTTTTGGCTATTTCAATTCCATTGTCTGCGGCTTTGCGATACCATTTTATCGCTTCGTTGGTATCTTTTGTTACACCGATACCATAAGCATAGCAGTATCCAAGACGTAATTGTCCACTACCATCTCCGAGTTCCGCCGCTTTGCGAAACCATTTTACCGCTTCGGCATAATCTTTTGTTACACCGTCGCCTTCAAGATAAAAATCTCCAAGTAACGTTTGCGCAACAATATCACCAAACATTGCGGCATCATGTAACCGTTTGACCGCTGCTGCTGAATTTACATTTTCCGCATAGCCATAAAGAGAACCGTCCCCGCGAAAAAACCGTGCAAGTCCTTCACGCTCATCTGAATCATAAAGCCAGTTGGCAAATCCAGTTGCAAGAGAATAATCATGCGGATCAATTTGAACATCCGATTTATAACCCTGATTCCATGCCCGACAAAGCCATTTGTACCCTTCTAACGAATCCTTTGTATCGCCAGCACCTAGATAACAAAGTCCAAGAAAAAACTGCCCATCTACATCTCCTTGTTCTGCGGCTTTGCGATACCATTTAACCGCTTCGCCGGTATTTTTCGTCAAACCTTTACCATAAAAATAACAGTGTCCAAGAGAAAATTGACTATTACTATCCCCCAGTTCCGCCGCTTTACGAATCCATTGAACCGCTTCAAGTTGATTCAATGTTACGCCGTTACCATAAAGGCAACAAAGACCAAGATTAAACTGACCACAAGCATTTCCTTGTTCCGCCGCTTTGTGAAACCATTGAACCGCTTCGGAATAATCTTGTGTTACACCATTGCCTTTCGAGTAACAACGTCCAAGATGTGACTGACCATCAGCATCTCCTTGTTCTGCTGCTTTGCGAAACCATTGAACCGCTTCAACAGAATTTTTTGTCTCACCGTAAATATAACATTCTCCAACGACAACCTGTGCTTTTGCGTTTCCCTGTTCCGCCGATTTACGTAACCATTTAACCGCTTCAAGTTGATTCAATGTTACGCCCTTACCATAAAGATAGCAAAGACCAAGATTAAACTGAATCTGTGCGTTGCCTTGTTTTGCGGCTTCGTGAATCCATTTAAATATCTCGGTAGAAAATTTTTCTGCTCCATTGTCGAAAATCATAAGTTTCAACTGTGCAAAATTGATTCCTTGTTCGACGGCTTTGCAAATCCACTTAATCGCCTCGTTGGTATCAATCGTTACACCAATACCATTATAGTAATAATATCCGAGACTCAATTGACCAACTGGATTTCCCGTCTCGGCTAATTTGCGATAGTATTCAATCGCTTCGACTGAATCATTTACTGTAAGAAGACAAAAATCTCCTCTTTGCCACTGTGCGAAACCATCTCCCTGATCTGCTGCGCCGTATAACCATATAAGTAAGTCCGAACTATATTGCACCGCACCTTTACCAAGATATTTTGAATGTGGTATTTCAAACGGAAATCCTTGTTTTGCGGCTTTACGAATCCATTTAACCGATTCTACCAAATCTTTCTCCACTCCCACTCCATTAAAGTAACAATATCCAAGTTGCCATTGCGCTGCCGGAACTCCTTGTGCAGCGGATTTTTGTAACCATTTAACCGCTTCGGCAAAATCTTGTACTTCGTTTTTTGATACATCTTCCCTTGTTACATCATCGCCGAAAAGGTAATAACTTCCAAGTTGCCACTGCGCTGACGGCAATCCTTGTTCGGCGGCTTTGCGCAACCACTTAACCGCTTCATCGGTATCTTTCGGCAAGCCTTCACCGTAAAGATAACAAAGTCCGAGCCGCCATTGTGCAAACGAAATTCCTTGTTCTGCTGCTTCACTTAACCATTGAACCGCTTCGTCAAAATCATTCGCTCGCTCCGCCCAACCATATCCAAAAAGATAATCTTCGCCAAGACGCAACAACTCACAACCATTTTCCTGTTCTTCAGATTTGTAAAACCATTTTGCCGCTTCGTCCACATTCTTTTGTACCCCCGCACCAACTGAATAACAAAATCCAAGATTCATCTGCGCAAACGCATCGCCTCGTTCCGCCGCTTTGCGAAACCATTTTACCGCTTCGGCATAATTTTTTGTTACACCTTTGCCGTAATAATAGCAAAGTCCAATTCGCCATTGTGCAAAAATATCGCCTTGTTGTGCCGCATTGTAAAACCACTTTGCCGCTTCGTTAAAATTTTTTGTTACACCTATTCCATAAAAATAAAGCCGTCCAAGTTCTCGCTGTGACTGTACCTCATCTTGTTCTGCCGCTTTGCGAAACCATTGAATCGATTCGGCATAATCCTTTGGCACTCCATCACCGTGAAGGTAAGAATAAGCAAGATTATTTTGTGCTCCCGCATTGTTTAGTTCCGCCGCTTTGCGAAACCATTTAATCGATTCAGCAGAATTTTTTGTTACGCCTTCGCCGTGAAAGTAACAGTATCCAAGCCATGACATCCCATCAGCCTCTCCTTGTTCCGCCGCTTTACGAAACCATTTAATTGCTTCGTTTGAATCTTCTGTTACGCCCCTGCGAAAAAGATAACAATATCCAAGTTGCCGTTGCGCAAACGAATCGCCCGATTTTGCGGCTTCACGTAACCATTTAATCGTTTTGTCAACACTTCTATTTTGTTTGCGTTCAAGTTGATGTTTATTATTCTGTACAAAAAATCCAATACCCAGTCCAAGTAGCCCGCTGATCAAGGCAATAACAATAGTCAGAACAAAATTTCCAAAGATAATAAAACAAATAACAGCACCGATAACAGCACCACCGATACCCCACAAAATTATACTACTTTGTTCTTGTTCGTCAGTCTTTTCGTTTGTATTGTTTTGTAAAAGATCGGCAATCCAACTGATGAGAGATTCTAAACCGTCGGACGTAAAACATTGTATGGGGATTCGTTGTTCAATTCCGTCCTGATTGGTTTTGATTTTTGTTTCATTAACAGCAGTAACCGGAAAAAATTTCACCGGTTGTCCGGCAACATTCGCATGATAAAGATACGGTAATTCTTTCTCAATATATTTTTCATACGACCCCCAACCATTTTCAATGACATCGCGATACAAATTGTAATCCGTCAAAAGAATTGCGACATTCCGTTTTTCACCAATTGTTTGTAAAGCGTCGAGTGTTTCTTTCAATGCTTTATTGTTTTTACTTTTTCGGGTTTCATCTGATTCAACAATAAAATCCCGCAAGTTCACTGCCAATAACAAAATTTCCGAATCTTGTAAAAAGCGGGCATATTTTGCATCTTGTTTGCCAATATTTGTAATAGTATTTGTGCCGGCAGAGTTATTGTTACTGAATAAATCGCGTAAATTTTTCCCCCCAGAATCAATTGAACGTAATTCGCATTTTTTATCATTGATTTGTAATTTCCAGTGCAAGTCAAATTGTTGCCCTGCCAAAGAATGATCTCCACATTGGCATTCTTGAAGTGCGTACCAATTCTTCTCAACATACATTGCTGTCATCAAGTTGCTTGGTTCAAAAAATACTTTACTTGTGATATTTGATAATCGTTTTACTAAAACAGTTGCCAAAACGGATTTGTCTGGACATTCCGATCCGACCAGTGTCATTTGTAAAGGTTTCATTTTTATTGTTCGATTAAATATTTTGTTTTTGGGAACTTCTAAAAACCGTGATTAACCACGAAATGCACGAAAATTCACGAAAAATATATTTGCTGTAAATCCTTTATAATAAAAAAGTTATAATAAATATTCTTTCGTGTTTTTTGTGTTTTTCGTGGTTAAAAAAGAGTTTTTTGAAGTTGCCTTTTGTATCTTGATTTTTTCAAAAGCGTCTTTATAGACATTAAAACCGTCATCTGAAAACAGGCAGAACCGAATCATCATTTTAATTTTCGATTCTTGTTTTTTGTTCAAAAAACCAACAGCCGTTTTCAAAGCGATGGCGGCAGCCTTATCAATTAGATACTGTTACAACTGCCTTTAATACGAGGAATTATGGAATTTACAAAAGTTCAGTTTTAAGGTGAAATCGTGCATTAATGGTTGACAATCATTTATAGAATTGACGAACACGCATGATTGAATCGAAACCGCCGAGTTGAATACAATCATCAATACAAGCAAGTGCCGGGTCGCCTTCATCGAGAACCTCATAATTTCGTTTGACAGAACCAATCACAAAATCAAGTCCCAACGGCATTGCCCGTGTCAAAAAGGCACTCTCAAGCGGTCCCTTAACCAGTGAGCCGTCTTTGCGTTTGGGCGGAAGCATGACGGTAAAATTACTGAGTCCAACCGAAGCATGAAAACCGGCAAACTGCGGATCGTCATGAATCAATTTTAACGCTGCAAGAAGCCGAGCCAAATTGCCCTCGCTGTCAGAACCAACCGGAGCAATTCCCGGATCAAAAATCAAATCCTCATTGGGAATCCCTGCTTTTTTCGCTTCTTCAAGCAGCAATCTGGCAGCATCATAAGTTTCCTGTGCCGTGTGACACGCTCCGGCTTTACCATCTTGTACGGTTTCGGAGATTAAAAGAATGGGTCGGAACGGTTTGATTTTGTACAGTTCGAACATCTCCTTGCGGAGCGGTGAAATCGAGTTCAGAACCGGAAGCCCCGCCGAGTCGTCGTAAGCCTTCAAACCGGCTTCCGCCAACACCGGATCAGGTGTATCAATTGAAAGCGGTTTGCGTGTTACCGTTTGGACAACACGAACCATCTCCGCCAAAAACTCCGCCGAACGACCGCCAACATTCACATCGATATACGTTGATCCTTTTTCGTCCTGAAATACCGCAAGATCCTTGATCCCGCCAATATCTCCGGCTTCAAAAAGTTGATGCGTCGAAGGAACCGAATCATTAATTGATTCGCCAATAATTTTAATTGCCGCATTTGCCATGAAAAAATTCCTTTCAGAAAAAAAATTGTTGAACCGCTTTCTTCATAATCATAAAGTTGATTATGACATTTTTTCAATTGTATTGAAGTCTCAATCCTCATTTAATACCG
>JAISQH010000134.1 GCA_031274385.1 Planctomycetaceae bacterium
CCGTACAGATTTCCACAAAGCGGAAATCTGTACGAATCGGTAAAACAGAAACTCGTCAATTTAATCCGATTAGAATTTCGAGAGTTTCTCAATGAGGTCAACCGCACGGCAACTGTAACCCCATTCATTGTCGTACCAAGATAAAATCTTGACCAGATTATCGCCGACAACGCGAGTCCATTCCGGTACGAAAATCGAACTGTGCGGATCGCCGATGATGTCGGATAAGACAATCGGGTCTTCGTTGTAAGCCAAAATGCCTTTCATTTTCCCTTCGGCGGCTTCTTTGACGGCGGCGTTGATCGCATCCACCGTTACCGATTTATCCGTCTGAACAACAAGATCAACACAACTTCCCGTCGGAGTCGGAACACGGAGAGAATAACCGGTTAATTTGCCCTTCACTTCGGGAATCACTTCACCAACCGCTTCGGCTGCACCGGTTGTTGTCGGAATAATATTCAATGCGGCAGCACGCCCGCGATAAATATTCTTATACGGAATATCAAGTACCACCTGATCATTCGTGTAAGAATGAACCGTTGTCATCAGACCTTTGACAATTCCGAACTTTTCCAAAATAACTTTGGTAACCGGAGCAAGACAGTTCGTCGTGCAACTGGCATTTGAAACCGTTTTTTGGGAAGCGTTCAATTTGTCGTCATTGACACCGCAAACACAGGTCAAATCAACCCCTTTTGCCGGCGCACTAATCACAACCCGTTTGGCTCCGGCATCAAGATGGGAGTCAAAACCGCCTTTGTCATCGGATTTCTTTGCAGTGAAACGACCGGTACTTTCCAAAACGATTCCGGCTCCGATTTCGCCCCACGGCAATTTCGCCGGCTCTTTTTCGGCGTAAATCCGAATTTTTTTGCCGTTGACAATCACATTTTGATCGTCATGCCCCACTTCGGCTTTGAGCCGACGATGGGTACTGTCATATTTGAGCAACGTGGCAAGCGTTTTGGTGTCGGTGAGATCGTTGATACCGACAACATCAAATTTGTCAGGTGTTTCCAACATACGGCGGAACACAAGACGACCAATACGACCAAATCCATTGATCCCAACTTTAATGGACATAGAAAATTCTCCTTCTCGATTTAAGTATATTTGAGGGAATGGGTCAAACGCAGAGAGTTTCCGGCGTCTGAAGGACGCTCGGCTCAACATTTTTCAATCGCTATTATTTTATCCGTTTTTCTGTTCAATTCAACGGGGGAGACTAAACAGGTTACACTTTTAGTGCAAAACGGAAAAAAATAACGGTAACTCGTCGAAACAAAATAAGTTGGCAAATCCCCGCTTTTCAGTGACAACTACCGCTCTGTTAAAATCTCTGAAATGAAAATCTCAGAAAAAAACATTGCAATCATAAAACGTCACTTTTTATGATTTTCATCCAACAATCTCGTTAATTTTAACAAGCGTATAAATTTGCCGATGTCCTGTTTTTCGTTTTGAATTTTTTCGGCGGCGGAATTTTGCGATTGTCAATTTTGGTCCTTTTTTATCGGAAATGACTTCGGCAACAACTTTGGCTCCCGGAAGAGTTGGTTGTCCCAGTTTGACTTCATCACCGTCACCAATCGCCAAAACATCGGAAAATTCAATAATGGTTCCCGGTGCTTTATCGCGGTAATCAATCATCAGTTTTTTATCAACTTCCACTTTGAATTGACGTCCGCCGTTTTTAATAATTGCGTACATTTTGCTTTAAAACCTAAATTTTTATATTTGTTATTGTTGAAAATCACTGACTACGAATCCCAAAAGAGCCAATATTCTAACTTCAAATACCGCAATGACAAGGGGAGGCTGACGGAAAACTGTTGATGTGCGGAGTTCAAAACGAGTTGTGAACAGTTGCTTTTTAACAAAATCATTCACAGAAAGGTAAGGACTGGTAAGAGAAAAATGTCTGAACTTTGATTAAACGGATTAACTGATTGACTGTGATTTTATTTTTTAGAGTCAATCAGCGTTAATCACTAAATCCGTTTCATCAAAGTTCAGACAACCTCCCATTAGCTTCCTGTGAAATATTCCCGCAAATAACAATGATGCAATAAAAAGGAAAGAACTTCGTAGTGGTTAATTTCAATTTTTTTTGTATTTTTGTGTTCCGATTTGAATTTGTTTGTTTCGAATAAAGTTGGGGGAAGGATTGAAGTTTGCCGGAAAAGCCGTTAAAATACTTCTCTTAAATCATTTCCTCTATTTCTTTTTTGGAAAAAAGGAAACCTACCCCAATTCTAAATGCAAAAACGTTTTCGGAGACCCCAACAATGGCAAAACGTAAACCGAACATTTTTCCCAAACTTCACAACGCGACGTGGCCCGGTGTTGTTGGTAAGGGCGGTTCCGGTGCAGACCCGATGATTGATCTTGATACCATGCTTCGCCTCACAACGGAAGCCGAAGTGGACGGAGTCAAATTTGACGGTTTTGATTTATTCCTGAGTCATCCCCATTTCGACATTGATTCGTCGGACGATGACATTAAAAAACTTGTGGAAAAAGTGCAATTGCTCCATCTTGAGATTGGGACGGTAGTTGCTCCGGTGTGGGGCGGCACCGGCGGCGGTTCCGCAATCGGCAACGAAACAGAGCGCGGAAAGTTCTTGACGCAAGTAAAAAAAGCCTGCCGGATCGCGTCGGAACTCCGAAAACTGGGGGTTCGTCCCAACGGCTGTATTCGAATTGATACATCGGCGAGTGTTGAAGACTGGGCAAGAGACCCGGAGGAAAACCAAAAGTTGATTGCCAAAACATTTACGGAAGCCTGTAAGATTGCGATTCAGTTTGATGAAGTTTTGGCTTGTGAGGGCGAAATTTGTTGGGGCGGCATCCACAGTTGGAGGCGAATGCTCCAAATCCTCGAAATGGTTGATCTTCCGCAAACTCTTGGTTTTCAGGCGGATATGTCGCACACGTTGCTTTACCTGCTTGGTTACAACGCCCCCGAAGACCGGCTTTTACCGGAAAATTTTGACTGGAATGACAAAGCCGCATTTGATATTGCTTACCGTAAAATGACGAATGCGTTGCGGCATTGGACGGTTGATTTGCATATTGCCCAAAATGACGGCACGGTTTTCGGCAGCGGCGACCACGACAAAACCGGTCGGCATTGCTTGGCGAAAGACCCGAACGGTAAACTCGACATTACTTATTATGCCGGTTTCTGGCTGAAGGACGAAGACGGTTTGACCAAACGGTTTAATCATATTTGTTGGGACGGTTGCATGTTCCCCAACACCGTCATGATGAACCCGCAAACATGGAACGATGTCCTGAGTGCCATGCTCGGTGTTCGAAACGAATACGGCTGGAAATAATGTCGTTGTTTCCGGTTCTCTTGAGGCGAGGAAAGAAAAATTCTAAAAGAATATGAAATCCACAAAACGGCGAAGGAAAAGATTTGTTCTTCCCTCGCCTGTTTTTTTATCGGATTGATTGGTATAGTCAAAACTTTTTTAATTCAAGATTTTCATTTCGATGAATTTTTCAGTGAAATCACGACGCGGTATGATTTTGTTTATTGTGAGTATTGTTATTGCGATGCTTGCGGTTGGCTCGTTGTCACTTCTTTCTCTGCTCACAACAGAATACGAAGCGACATTGTATCGCGGTGACGAAATCCAAGCCGGTCAACTTGTTCAATCCGGCATCGAATTTATTGGTCAAACCCTCACTGCCTCCGAGCAACCCCTCACTTCCTCCGGGCAAACCCCCATACCCAACACAGAAACTTCCGATTCGTTTTCGTTTCCGCAAGAAAATTCCGCCGAGTTTCCCCATGCGGAAAATCTCTATGATAATCCGTTGCGGTTCTGCGGAGTGGAAGTTGTTCCGGGTCATTTTGATTATTCGGGTCGCGGCACCGGGCGTTTTACTGTTTTTTCGCCGCGTGTTGAACAGGATCGGCTCAAGGGGATTCGCTTTGGTTTGGTCAATGAATCAACGCGGCTGCATCTGGGCATGGTACTTGAATGGGAAACGGAATCGCCGGGTCTTGGGGCGCGTGCTCTCTTAAAATTGCCCGGCATGACTCCGGCAATGGCGGATTCCCTTCTCGACTGGATTGACACCGATAAAACGCCGCGATCTTCCGGTGCGGAACTCGCTTATTACGAACAAACCGGCGTGCCTTATCGACCTCGCAACGCCATTCCCGTAACCCTCGAAGAACTCCTTCTTGTCCGTGACGTGACACGAACATTGCTCTTTGGAACCGATGAACATTTTTCTTACGGAGCCAAAATGAGTGAGTTGCAACAGTTTCAAACGGCGAATGAATTGCAAAACGAGTTGCTGTTTCAGCCGCACGAAGAAACCGTCAACCCGATTCCGGCGGAAAATCGGATAACGGATTCGTCACCTTTTTTTGACGATTCGGTTGGCTTCAATGAAGAAAGCGGGCAATCGTTGGCGTGGTGTTTGCTCCTGACAACACTCAGTGCTGAAAAACTGGTTGATCCGAATGGCAATGCCAAAATTTTTCTCAATGACAACCAACTTGAATTTCTCAACGAACAACTTCAGAGCCGGCTCGATGAAGAATCGTGTCAATTTATTCTTGCGTGGCGGAAAAAGAACGGTTTAATTGACGATCCGGTTGATTTGTTGGATGCAACGGTAGAGGAAAACGGTCTGGAATTAAAGAGTCCGTTTTCTCTTGACAATCCGGTTGCGGAAGAAAAATTCCTGACGCTTCTTGATATTGCGACGGCAAGTTCGGAGATTGTTGTTTCCGGGCGAATCAATGTCAATGACGCACCGCGTCTTGTTCTTGAGGCGGTGCCGGAGTTGAGCGGTCAAATGGTTATGCAAATCCTGAATCGACGCGGCACACCCGGTGAAAAACGGAAAGATAAATATCGCCATACGATTTGGTTGCTTTCCGAAAAGATCGTTGATAAAGAGACCATGAAAAAGCTTTCAAAACGTCTGACAACCGGCGGCGATGTTTATCGGGCGCAAGTGATCGGTTTTTTTGACGGTCGCGGAACCATTCGCCGGGCGGAGGCGGTCATCGATGCCACTGTCAAACCGCCGCGACCCATTTTCACCAAAGACCTAAGCAGTCAGTCCATCGCAAAACCTTAACCCGCTTTGAATCACAATAAACCGGAAAAGACAACGCAACATTCTTCGATACGGATTGACAATTGGCGATTCCGTTTATTCCAGTACGAAAAACGGTGTTACCGGTACGTTGGGGATTTTTGTTCGGATGTTGTCGAGATAAAGCCCCATCAACTCCGTCGGCAAGGGGCGGGTTCCAAGCAATTCGTAAATCGGTGAATCCGCCGGAATCGTGAGCCGGCTCCGAATCTTGCGGGCATCGGACGGAACCCGGTTTTTGTCCGTTTTTTGTAGACCTTGCGTTTCAAGAAACAAATCAGGCAACCACGGCAACATCAGATTTTCAAGTAACAGGTTGCGGCGATTGTTTCGGCTAAAACTGTCGCAACCAATTGCCGCGTTTCGTAAAATTAAATTCCGGTCGATATTTTGTTTTAGTTCGGCATAGTCGGCGTATTTTGAACGGTAAATCTCATTGTCCGGGTCAAACCCGTTCTTTTTGACACGGGAACCGAACCCGTTTTCAATGTTTTCGAGCCAACGTTTTTCGCCCCAAGGACTGAAACTGACGGCAAACTTACAGTCAATCATTAAGTTATTGTCCACAATATTATCTTTACCGCCGTGAATCTGGACGCCGCCGAAGTGACCGCCGCTCGAACGGAAAAAGAGATTTCCGTACATAAGGACGCTGCTAATCATATCATCAAGCCGGATGCCCGATTGTCCCGCAACATCTCTGCCGCTGCCGATGTGATGCCAGTAATTGTATCGAATTACCATGCCGCGCATGAACGGATTGCCCCAAATATCAATGCCGGCTTGATCGTCCGATTCATAAACGACGCTGTGAATCTCGTTAAATTCAATAACCTGCTCCATGCCTTCGGCTCGAATCGCGTGAGCCGGTGAATCGCAGAACAAATTGTGAGCAATCCGGTTGGCAACGCCGTCAATCAAAACCGCCGGAGCGTACGCCCTGTCAACTCGGCTGAAATCATTGACGATACAATTTTCAACAAAACAACCGCCGGGCGAAAGCGTTTTAATGTTACCGCCTTTCAAACTAACGCCTCCGCCGCCGAGTGCCGTGAAATCGCAACTCAACACGCCATGCCGCAACCCCTCGATTCCAAGACCCCAATTCCCGAAACGGTGGAACCCGCAACCGGCAAACCGAACTTCCTCCCCGCCGGTAACACGCCCCGCCGTGCCGGAACCTTCTTCAAACGTTAATCCGTAGAATGTCGTGAACGAAACATCTTTAACGTTCAGAAATTCTTTGGGAAACGCCGAAAGCCGAACACGAACCGTGTTCAAATCAACTCCTTCCGGCGGATAAAGGTACAATTTACCATGAGTCCGGTCAAGATACCATTCGCCCGGCAAATCAATTTCTTCAAGAAGATTGAACGCGTAATACGGCATGTTTTCACGGTATCCGTAAGGATTATTGGTTGCAAGAACAATTTGTTTCGTTTCCGTGTCAATTTTATCAACGCGGCAACCGGTGATTCCCCAAAGATGTCCCCAATAACCGAAAACCATCGCATCGGAGGCTTCCGTCCAACGTTCGTGACGCGGATCGGAATATTCAAAAACGCCCGGTTTTCCTGATTCGGGTGAATTGAAAAATCCCTGATGAACCTTACCGGTTCGGACAAACGCCTTTTCGGACGCTTCCAACGCATCCAACGCATTCGGTACGGCAGCATTGGGCCACCGGGCAATTTGTTGCGGATTGTTATCAATAAACAACTCGACCGTCGGAGCGGCATTGAGACCGTTTTTGCCGTAACCGCGCGGAGCAACCGGCGGGAATTTTTCTGTTTCTGAAACATCGGCAACATAAACAAAACCGCGTACTTCTTCCGGTAATCGTTTCAAAATGGACGGATCAACCGCTTTTTTGAACCCCTGAACCGTAACGCCGCCGGAAAAAACCGGTTGTTCACCGGGAAACGCCCGATAAACAATCGGAGCCGTTACCGTACCGGAATCCTGCGATTCCAACGTGAACGTCTCCGTAACGGGATAAACTCCGCCGCGAATCATAATTTCAACTCCGCCCTTCGGCAAATTGCCGTTGGGCAAACCGGCTTCCGCCTTTAATTTTCGTACCGCGTCACGTGCTTGGGCAAGCGTCGAAAACGGTTCGGATTCCGTACCCAGATGATTCGGGCTGCCGTTCGGCGCAACAAAAAACTTTTTTGTAGGTGAAAACGCGGCAGGAAACGGCAACTTCGGCTTCGGAACCTCCCAAGTCTTTTTTGTTTCGGCATCCTGTTCTTGACGGTAATTCTGATAAAGTTGACTCAACTCGCTTGAAACATTAACAAGCGATTCCCGTACAAGTTCCGCTTCGCGAGGTTTGAGAATTTCCCAAAGCCGTTTGGCTTCGGCGGTTTTTCCTTCGGCAAACAAGGCTTCGGCAAAACATTTTTCGACCGCAAAATGTTGTTTGGCGTCAAGCGTGATCGTGTTGTCATTGAGAATCCTCCAATAAACATCGCTTGACGCGGCGGCAAGCGGAGCGTTAAATTCGGTCGGAATAAATTGACGTAACAGCGTTGCCGTCCATTCTTTCGGAATTTCCGTGTCGGTAATGAGCGCAGCGGCAAGACGTTGGGCTTGTGAAAGATTTCCTGAAAGAGCGGCAAGATTCGCCTGAAAACACCGGAACGAAAAACGGTAAATCGCAGGCATTTTGAGTTGGAGCAATTCTTCCGTTTTTTGCGAGGCGGTAACAAAATCTTTCCGAAACACCGCGTCAATGGCGTCACGATAAAACGCGGCATGATTTTCGGGCAACTTGGGTTGAAGCAAAGCGTGTTGCAATATTTCTTCCGGGTTGAGAGCCGACTGATAAACGGCGGTTTCGGCAACATCCATTTTGACGGAACCAACTCCGGCGTTGTTGAATCCGACACGAAATCCCCAACCCGGTTCCGTTAAATGACCCGCATAATCAATGATTCCGTACAGCAACCCATCCAGATAAAGCCGCATTGCTTTACCGTCCCACACGGCGGCAAGATGCAGCCAAACTCCGTCCGGGACGGATTGATTGACAAGAAGATTGCGTGATTTGGACTGCTCCGGTCTGCCGATGCTGAAAACGAGTTTTTGCGACGGATAATCGGTTGTCAACCGAAAACCGGCGTCCCAGCCGTTTCCGTAGCCAAAAATGGTTCCGTTCTCGGAACCGCTGTTACCGCGTTCGGAACCCTGACCCAGTTTACGAATCCGCATTTCAACACTGAACGCCTTATCAATCGCAAGTTTCGGCGATTCAAAATATCCGGCGTCCATTCGAACCGCTTTGGAACCGGCAAACGAACCGTCCACGATTTCCAACGGTTTGTTTGTTTTGTACGAAAAATCTGACGCTTCGACATCACGTTTCGGTGCAAGATTGGCGGCAGTTTTCGTTTTGGCAACAGAATCGTCGAAAACATAATACCGGATCAAATCAGGATGTTCGGTAACGATCTGCCGATGCTTGTTCCAATCCTGCGCCGGACAAAACGGACAAAACAGATTAAACGAACAAAATGTACCAAAAACAATCAAACTAAAAATTCCGGGAAAAAAAGAAGATTTTTTCATAAATACAAAAATTCTAAAAGGAGTTGCGGGTAAAATCGAAAGGAACGGATACAATATACCGCATTTTGGAAAAAGAAACAAGTGAGATTGTCATTGTCTCTTTTGTTTTACAGGAAGAAAGAAGTCAAAGAAGGTTTCCATCATGTATTTAGTTCCTGTTGATTTTACCTTTTGGAAGCAATATTGCAACAACACAAATTCTAAATGTTTTGATAACATCAAGTTATGACAAGCAACATAAATATCGAACAAGAATCAGAGAAACAATTTCAACCTTAAAATGGGCATTTTAAATTTGTACAGACATTTTCGAGAATTTAAGGAGTTTTGCCATGTTGCAAGAATAAATTTGTTGTGTTACGTTTTTATCGACATCGAAATTGCCGTTCCTCGTTTCCTATGTTTCCTATGGAAATGACAGTGCGACAAGTAAATATATTACAGAAATCATAAAATACTGTATCAATAATAATCGAGTTTTACGTAAAATCAACAGGAACGAATTAAAACTTCCTAAACTGAATGGTAAAAAAAAATCAAAGAACAGGGGGATTCCATTTTTCATTGAAACGAAATAAAATAGTGTGGTTCCTGTTGGACATCACCTTAATTTTCGAGGAGTCCTTGTTATGAAAAATTGTGTTTTGTTTTTTGTTTGTTTATTTTTTGCTGTTAGTTCGTTTGTGGTTGCAGCCGAACCGGTATTGTTTGGTCTTCGCGGCGACGGCTGGACGCTTTTCGACAAGAACGGCTCCGGTCAGTGGACAATTGATAAACCGGAACTCATTACAGTAACAGCGGAAAAGTATGACAAACTTCCGTTGTTCAATGAAAAAGGAGCCGAATACAATCGCGGCATGAAACTTCATCAAATCCGGGCGCAAGAATGTCCGAC
>JAISQH010000269.1 GCA_031274385.1 Planctomycetaceae bacterium
TGTTTGTACACTTACCCCGTGCTGCACTTCGTTTGCACGGGGTTATCAAAATGAAACTCCTACGGAGTTGTTTTAGTTACTTTGCACGCAATCCTTAAAAAATAAAATAGACAGTTACAGAAAATCGATCCGTTTAGAATCAAAACCTTCGTGTTCTTTGCGCCTTTGTGCGAAACATTAAAAAACAAAATAGACTGTTACGATTCATTTTACTGTTTTGTCGATTTTCCAAACGGAATTCATTTTCCAAAATTTTGCGTATTCAACAACAACTTCGCCGCTAACAGTGATTCCTTTATAAGTTACATTGCTTTTTGGAACGAAACATTTCGCGATTTGCACTTCGCCGTTTTGAGCGAAAAGTTCTATCGAAGTTCGGTCAACAACGATTCGTAATTTCAATTTGCCGTCCTGTAATGGAAGCGGTGCGTCAATTCCTTCCAATGAAATTTGTTGATCGGCAACCTTGTATTCAATCCGTTGACCAACAACATCAATCGCAAGTTTGTCCGCTTTAGCAACATCGAGAACCATTTCCGCATCGAAAATAGTTTCTTCGAAAGCGATTAACGTTTCCTTTTGGGGTGTGACAACAAGGTTACGAAATTCTTTGAGTTCGCCGTGCAGTAATTCGAGTTCTCTGACCGGTTCCGTGAAAAGCCGAACACCTTGCGGGGTTGTTCGGAGCGTTAGTTCGCGGGGAACCGTGTATTGTTGGTTGAACGGCATACCGGGATAATGCCCGCCCTGCATCCACGACAGTTGGATACGCCGCCCGTCCGGTGCATCGCTGAAGGTCATTGCGGCATAATCGTTACCGCCGTATTTATTGGTTAACGGCGTTGTCCGCGTTTCCTTGTCACGCTTCCATTCCTTGCCGTCAAACGAACCGAGCAAATATTTTCCGTCAGCACCCCAAAAGACCCATTTCATGTCCGCCGCGTTGCCGTCCACCGGAAGCGGAAAGAAATCAGGACATTCCGTACAGCCAAGATCGTTAATATCACCAAGTTTCTCCCACTGTTTCAAATCCTTCGAAGCAAAGAGGGCGTAATTTTCCTTCTCCATGTACAGAGCCATAATCCATTGTTTCGACGGTTCGTGCCGGATCACTTTGGGATCACGGTTGCCGCCGACAATGTGCGGCAACACCGGATTGTGTTCCCATTTTTGAAACGTCTTTCCCGCGTCGGTTGAATAAACAAGACATTGCGTCATTTTGGCACCGAAACGGGCGTTGCCGCCGCTTGCCGAATAAATCAAAACAAGCGGTTTGGCGTTTCCTTTTTGAAAACCGGAGGAGTTGTTCCAATCGACAACACCGCTGCCGGAAAAAATGGTTCCGAGTTGATCGGGGTGAATCGCCGCCGGATGCTCCGTCCAATGCAGTAAATCAGAACTTGTCGCATGACCCCACGTCATGTTGCCCCAATGAGTTCCGTAAGGATTATGTTGAAAAAAAAGATGCCAAACGCCGTCATAATGGAGCAGACCGTTTGGATCGTTAATCCAACCGGTTCTTGCCGTGAAATGAAATTGCGGTCGAAGCGGTTCGGTATAAACCGTTTCTTCCTGCGTTCTTTTGTCGTCTTGCCGCAACAGATCAAGCCCTTGCGATTCGCGCGGAACCTTTTCGGCAATAAGTGTTACTTTCTTTTCCTTCCATTGACCAATCTGAAGATCGGCGTAAAAATCCGGCGTTCCGTCAACAGTTAATGAGCATTCGAATTCTTGTTGCCAAATACCGTCAACTTCAACCCGAATCCATGTTGTCGGGGCGTTCATTGTTACCGGAAGATGCAAAAATTCTTTTACCGCAACAAAATCAATTCTTTTCTCAACCGGCATTTTGGGGTGATCTGTTTGAACAAGATGATCGACATTGATATGTCCCCACGAACCGCCGATTTCGTCGATGATTTCGACGTGACCTTCTTTTCCTTGAAATTCGGTAACATTCCAATCGAACCAACTGAGATTTTCGTTACCTCCGGGAACGATATTGGAACCGGTTGCGGTTCGGGCGGTTTTTCCTTCGACGATCAGATTGATTGCCAAACCTTTGTGACCTCCGCCGCCAATCAGAAAGGAAATAAACGGGCGTTCGATTTTGAAGTTGGGCGAGGTTAATTTTCCGGTGGAGCCATCGCCGCCCGAAAAAGAATTGACAAGCCCGTTGCCGAGAAATCCGGTCACTTTCATTTGCCCTTTGAGCGTTCCGTGAGCGGGGGCGTTGCCGAACGCGGTTCCTTCCACCTTCCAACCGGAAGCATAAACGCCGCCTTCAAAATCAGCAATCAAAATATCCGCCGCAGTTACCGACACGGCAAAAGAAAATGAAACCAATAAAACAATTGTCAAACGAAAAAGAGTTTGCATGATAAACGGGAAAAAAATTGTTGGTTGGTCTTGGATTGAATTTCCTCAAAACGAATATGATAACAGATAAAAAGTTAGTAGCCAGTAGTCAGTAGCCGGTTGTCAACTAACAACTAACAACTGGCTACTGACAACTAACTATATGGCTACTAACTTGCGAAATGGAATTACTTGGCTTATAATGGCGAATTGTTTGGTGTTGGTTTGGTTTTTAAGATTCCTTTTTTGTTGGGTGTTTATTATGTTATTCCGGTTTCGACAAACTCTTTTGGTTTTGTTTTTTGGTGTTTTCATTTTTTTCCAACCGTTTTTGGTTTTTGGTGCTGAGGCATCCGAAGAACAACCGGATTGGGTTCTTTCTTACTTTCTGATTTTGCTTTTTCTTGGTTTTGCGGTGCTGATTTTGCTCCGTCCCACGAAGCGTTCGGACTCGGCGTTCTCAACAGAAGAACTCGCCGCGCAACAAGAAGAAGCAATGAAAAAAATGAAAGGACACTAAGTCCTCTAATAAACCTGTCTTGCCGCAATCGTTTTGCTGTCAATGTTGCAAAATGGGGTTCGGATGAATTGGGTTGTTTTTTTGTTTTTTTAACTGCTTTGTCTTCCAGCCGTGCCAGAATATCGTCAAGACCCGTTGACCGGACGCATTGTGATTGTTGCCGAAGAACGGGCGTCGCGTCCTCATCAGTTCGACATCGAACATTCCGGCGGCAATCCCGAAATCAATCAGACGAATTGTCCGTTTTGCGAAGGGAACGAATCACTGACTCCTGATGAAATAACGGCGTTCCGTTCCGGTGAATCGTTGCCGGACACGCCCGGTTGGTTGGTTCGGGTGATTCCGAACAAATTTCCGGCGGTGGTTCGGGGAGTTGCAGATTTTCCGGCGTGGTTTGACAACTACGAGCCTACGTTTTATCACCCCGAAAATCCGCTTTTCAGGAAACCGGTTTCCGGTTTTGGTCATCACGAAGTGATTGTTGACACGCCGCGTCATATTTTGAGTCTTTCTGAAATGACGAACGCGGAGGTTTTTGATTTATTTCGGATGTATCAGGAGCGTCTTCGGTCATTGCGAGAAGAAAACCGCTGGAAATCGATTCAAATTTTCAAGAATGTCGGGGCGGCAGCCGGGGCGTCGCTTCCTCATTCGCACAGTCAGTTGATTGCCATGCCGTTTATTCCGCAGTCGGTTCTCTCGGTTTGGCGGCGAGCCGAAGCCATTTCCCGTCCCGGAAAAACGAAACGGCGTGTTTTTTCGGATTGTGTGTGGTGCCGCCGTCTTGAGTCCGAACTTCGGGAACGCCAACGAATTGTCGAAGAAACTCCGCATTTTGTTGTTTTGTGTCCTTTTGTGAGCCGTTTTTCCGGCGAAGTTGAGATTTACCCGAAACAACATGAACCCAATTTCGAGGAA
>JAISQH010000181.1 GCA_031274385.1 Planctomycetaceae bacterium
GGAGCCGAATCTTTTTATTGGTCGGACATTTGCAGATGCGCCGGAAATTGATCCGGTTGTTTATGTTACAGGCGAACATCTTGAGACCGGTTCACTTATTTCCTGTGAAATTCTTGAAGCTGAGGGTTGTGATTTGATTGGTATTCGGTATTGAGATTTGATTTCAGAAAAAACCTCGTGTGTTGTGCCAATTGCTTTCACCCCCCCGATTTACAAATTAAGTCAATTTGATACACTGGATGAACTTTGAGTTTTTTGAATTTTGTAGAAAAAAATTGTAATGGCGGCGTAGCTCAGTTGGTTAGAGCAGCGGAATCATAATCCGCGTGTCCCCGGTTCGAATCCAGGCGCCGCCAGTGTGAAGGGAGTAATTGGTCGGTTACTACGATTACTCCGCCTAACTTCACAGATCGCCCGTTTCCGGTATCTTTGTGCCGGAGGCGGGGTTTTTCTTTGTTTTCGCCGCGGTTAATCGTCTGAGAATTTCGCGGCGCGAATCCAAATGGTGGCGGTGCGCCGCAAACGAACTGCGATAAAAACCGAAAGAATAATGGGACAAATCTAATACCACGCCCTTTGGGAAAAAGAGACTGTAATAATATTGATATAACAATAAAGTTCGGATACAACTTTACTTGGATAAATCTATTGTCTTTTAGAGGGGTTGGAAGAGTAACAGTCCATTTTATTTTTCACCACGAAGATTTTACGAAGAATTTGGCGTCTTTTCGCGCAAACTTGAAAAAACAAAAAAATCGTTATGTCGCAAGGGGATTGCGTTTTTTCGTTTCAGATTATTTTGTGCTACGTTTTATTTCATAGACACGGAGCAGGCTTGGCGGCGGGGCAACCGGATGAGGACGATCCCGATTGGTCGGCAATGTCTCCCATTTCATAACGTAACGAATTTCGTTTCCTTTGTCCAGAGGTTGTTTTTGATCCCGTAAATCCCAAGCCGATCTTCCTTCAATATTCGGAAAATCAAGTTCAATTTTACTGATTTCTTTTGGGAATCGGGCAGGTGAACCAATTTTACCGATTGGTTTAAGTGTTTTTTCATCAAGCCGCCAACGACCGCTTCCTTCTTTAATGTGCCGAAAAGATTGAACGAGTTGACCGTCTTGAATCTCAATTGACCCGAACGAAACTTCGCCGACAATTGACCCGCCGCCCTTAAAATCCCAGCGATAATTCCAATCGCTTGTCTGGTAATATTCCCATTTTCCGTTTTCCAACCGGGCATTATAAAGTTGCCAATTCCCTTCGGCGTCATATTTTCCGTACGAAATCACAACACGGTTTTCGAGATCAAAACCCAATGTCTGAGCAGGATTCAAAAGACCTTGTCCCGGTTGGGCAGCGTCAATGATTTCGCCGGTTTGAAGTGTGATGGGTAATGTAACAGATTTGCCCTGACTGTTTTCCCAATGTTTCATATCACGGCTGCGAACATAAGACAAATCATGATTGGTACTGCAATCCGGCGTGTTTCGCCACATCCAGCAAAGATGATAATACCCGTCGGGTCCGATGATCGGACCATGAAAATAGGCATTCATTATACCTTGCCCGTCGAACATTGGCGTATCAAATAACCGGCTCCATGATTTTTTGTCGGGATCATAAATGTTCCAGATTTGATTTCCGTTACCACTCCCGCCATCGCGATAGGTAAAAAGCAATTCCTTGTCCGCTCCTTCGACAAACTGCGGATAAGTGCAACGTTTTTCGTTGCTTCCGGTCATGGAGGGAATCTGAACGAGTGATGTCACATCAAGCGGTTTTTCGCTTCGAAAATAGATCAGCGGTACAGCGTGCATATTTCCCGCAACATGAAGATGTTGATTCCGATCTAATGTCATTGTTATATAGTTGTGGCTATCCCAGCCGACTTTTGTTGGCAGCCGTTGGAATATCCATTCCGTTTCGTTTAATTGACGTTGGGCAAGTGTCATATTCCGGTCGGCATCGTAAAATGCGGCGAATTGCCGGTCGCCTTCCGTCAAAAGTGCAAAACCGACAGGATGCCCCGACCAGACCGGAACCACATCAATCCGGCGTACCAAATCGAATTGTACCTGCGCTATTGTTGTAACCGTCGATACGAGGAAAAACGGCACAAAAAACATCAACATCAGGCAACGTGAAATGAGGTGATTCATAAAACATGAATTCCTTTCTATTATTTTAAAAACAGTACAAAAACATTAGTTCCCGGATTTGGATTGTTCCCGTGTGACAGGATTCCGGTCAACCTTGATTTCAAGGTTTTTGGTTGTTTTTTCGATGGTAACGGAAAATCCCGAAGTTGAGGGGCTGTTCCATTTAGGATCAAGCAATGAATAAATCGTACCATCATTGAGTTCTTCTGTCACACCGAGAATACCAACATTATAAGTTCCCGGCGGGATCCCATCAATAGCACCGATGGAACCCATTGTAAAAGAACCGTTATTTTTTATTTCTCCTTTGGCTTGAAATGTCGATGTTGCCAGGCAAACCGTACCAAAAGTCAACGGCGAACCATCGTCCGAAAAAACGATTTTCCCGGACAATCCGACTTGACCATTGCTACAACCAAGAAAAAGTAAAAAACAAAAATACAAAACAGAAATTAAAATCCGGCGTGTCATAAATTCATTATCCTTTGTTGAATGAAAAAATGTCTGTTAAATAAAAAAAACGTCCGAAAATCACGGTAACGAAACGGAATTACCATCACCGACATTGCCCAGTTTGGCTAAGATGGAATCAGTGTTTAGTGTTCCTGTTCCACCGGAATTATTCAATGCTCCGGTTGGAGTTGTTACAGAAACAGATCGGACAGCACCGTCCCCCAAGAGGAAATTGCAAATTCCCGAATGGCTGCTTCCCCAATGTTCGCCGTTCTCCTGAAAATTTGCAACAATATCCCGATTGATATCCGGTCCGAAATGAGCATTGAAAGATCGTCCGCCTGCGTAGGTTGCCCAAGTTCCGCTCGGTAAAATGGAACAATCGCCGAAAAACACCCGTTCCACTGTTGTCGGGGCGGAGGCTCGACAGTCGTAAATGGTCTCTTGAAAAAGTCTTTTTTCTCCAACAACCAATTGGTTTGATGTTCCATCTGCCATTCGTGAAAAGGAATCACGCGGTTTCCAAGTTCCCGGATTGTTACCAGTCCAAATAGCGCACCGAAATGCTCCTCTTTGTAATGTAACGGAATTGTTAAGAGAAGTATCTGTGGCTCCGGTAATATCAGTTGGTTCTTGTACTTGAAGCCATCCTGACCAGTGGGAGTTGTGTCGCCCCACTACGATAGCATAATCTCCAACTGTTCCGAAAATTCCGTTAAGACCAGCGGTTGAGGTTGCTGTTTTATCCAATAAGGGTTTCATGGTTGTTCGCCGTGAAGGACATAAATAAAAACTCACTGAAAGAAGCGAGTTTTTTTCTTCAGGCGTACAGCTATTCCAAAGTGTTTCATTGGTTAATCCCCAAGCCAATGAATTGGATTTGGTACTGATAAGATCGTATAAGGGTTGTTGTTCCAGATACGGCATAATCAGTACCCAAAAACCGGCACGTCCGAATTTTTTGGCGTTATCAGTTTCCGGGTCGCCGGAGTCTTTCCAACCGATTGCGGCGGGAGGAAGTCCTTTTCGGGCATCGTGGAAATTGTGTACGGCAATGCCGATCTGTTTGAGATGATTGGTACACTGCGAACGTCTTGCGGCTTCCCGTGCCGCCTGAACCGCCGGAAGCAACAGCGCAATCAAAACACCGATGATCGCAATGACCACCAGAAGTTCGACCAGCGTAAAACCGTACTGTAAACGCCGTTGGAAAATATTGTCTTTGAACATCATAACCTCCGATTTTTGTTTTTAAAATGAAATTGACCGAACAGAAATAACTCAACCGTTTTTTGAAAAATAAAAATTCCTTTTTAAGGCAAGGTAACCGGATTACCATCACCGACATTACCAAGTTTGGCTAAGATGGAATCTGTATTAAGAGTTCCGGCAGTACCTGTAACAACAAGAGCGCCGGTTGGTATCGTTACGGAAAGAGCCCGAACCGAACCGTCACCAATGAGAAAATTACAAATTCCCGGATGGCAACTTCCCCATTGAGCCCAGTTTTCCTGATAAATATCTTGAGGACTTCTTTTGTAATTGTTTTCAAAATGCGCATTGAATGAACGTGACATAGGCATACATTTCCATTCACCGGCGGCAAAGATCGAACAATCTCCGGTGTACGGACGATTTGCTGCTGCACCATCCCGACAAACTCCAATGGCATCGAAATAAATCAATTTTTCACCGATGAGTACCTGATTGGAAGTTCCATCGCTCCACCACGCTAACGAATCCCGGCATTTCCATTGTTGCGGTTCGTTATTTTCCCAAACGGCAGGTCGAAAAGGACCTCTTTGGGCGTTCACCCGGGTCGTATTGGTAACATCTTGGTACTGAACCCATTCCGACCAATTTGCATCCTCACGACCAACAACAATGGCATAATCACCCTGTGGTCCTAAAATTTGTTGAGAGTCCAATGAATCGGTTCTGCCGATAAAACTTCCTGCTGTACTGCGGCGTGAAGGACAAAGAAATGTGGTTATCGAACCAAGACGTTCCTGATACGACAATCGGTCAGAATCGGAATCACCGGCAAAATTCCATAAATTCGTTCCGTTTAATCCCAAACGAAACGAATCCGATTTTTCCGCAACAAAATCATAGAGCGGTTGTTGTTCCATGAAGGGCAGGATAAAAACCCACAATGATGCCCGCCCTTGCTTTTCGGCATTGGTATTATAGGGGTCTGTGTCTACTAGATAACCAATCGTCAAAGGAGGAAGTCCCTCCCGAGTGTCGTGAAAATTGTGAACAGCAATCCCAAACTGTTTGAGATGGTTCGTGCACTGCATTCGAAACGCCGCTTCGCGGGCGGCTTGGACGGCTGGCAAAAGAAGTGCGATTAAAACACCAAGAATCGCAATGACAACCAGACGTTCGACCAGCGTAAAAGCCAATCTACCAGTGCGGGGGGGCGGGGGGGGGGGGGGGGGTGGGGGGGGGGGGGGGGGGGG
>JAISQH010000336.1 GCA_031274385.1 Planctomycetaceae bacterium
AACCCTTCCGGAAGAAACAAAAAACAAACTAAATGAACATCGCCAAAAAATACGATCTGTTTTGACTTCATTGAGTAAGGATCATTCGCAAGATACAAACGAAGAATGTGACCGATTAAAGCAAAATATCGAAGAATTACACGATTTTTACCTTGCTGTCGAGAAAGAACGCGATGTATTCAATCAATTGTTGATTCAAAATAGGGAGATGATGAACAAAATAAACTCCCACGACAAAATCACGTTTTGGCAGTGGATTGCCGGAATAACAATCTCAATTTTGATTTCTGTTATTGCCAGTAAGTTTCTTTAGAAATGTCCGTTCACAATTAATCATCAATGAACGCTCTGACAACCGGAAGTTCGAGCAACGTAAAAGCTCGTTTTAATTTTGTCCAACGAATCACCCTTCACATTCGTTTCAAATTTTGTTTTCGTATCAATTAATGTTTTTCGTAATAATTTTCCTAAAATGTTCCTTGTTGAAAAAATTCGATCCTTCACGCTATGCGATCCGAAACGCAAAGCAAACAGAGTCAAAGTGTACATGAGACCAAATCATCTGTCAAGATAAATTTTAATCATTTTTAAAAATTTTTAAAATAAAACCATTTTTTGAAAAAATATCCTTGCCGGAAGAGAATAAATTTTTTTCTTGATTTTTCAAAACTAAGTCGTATAATAGAAAATATAAAGGAAATTCGGTTGGATTTTGTGTTTTTTTCTTGACGGGGTTGCTTCGATGTCTGATATTGTTTTTACTTGTGAATGTGGAAAGGTTTATAAGTTTAATCGCCGTTTTGCCGGTCGTACTTCACGCTGTATTATTTGTAAACGCGATTATGTTGTTCCGTTGATTTCCGAACATATTAATCAAATTAATCAAATCAATCAAACCGTTTTGAAAGAGGAGTCACCGGAAGATTTTACGATTTCTTCATTGCTCCCAAGCAGTACGGATGATTCCTATCACGATCTCTTGAGTAATCATTCCTCAGACCCTTCTCTGTTTTCTCCTTCCGTTTCCGTTTCCGTTTCCTCGAAAAAACCGTCAGACTCTGCCGAATCGGAACAAATCGGAAAATATGAAATCCGAGAAAAAATCGGCAGCGGCGGAATGGGACATATTTTTTATGCTTGGGACACACAACTCCAACGCAACGTTACAATTAAAACTCTCAACAAAAAAAGCCGGCAACACGAACATTATAAAGAACGTTTCATTAATGAAGCCAGAATCACCGGAAAACTGATCCATTCCGGTATTATCCCGATTTATTCGTTCGATTATGATACGCAAGGAGAACCGTATTATGTGATGCGTTTTCTCGAAGGTCAAACTTTTGAACAATTAATCACTCAATATCATAATCTCAAAGGTTTTTCCCATACGTTGGAAGAATTACGCCGATTGATTCGGCATTTTATTGATGTTTGCCAGACGATTGCGTATGCGCACGACCACCATGTTGTACACCGTGACATCAAACCGTCCAATATCATGCTCAGCGGATACGGCGAAACAATTGTTCTCGATTGGGGGTTAGCCAAAATATTGACAACAGAAAAGAACGACGAGTTCGACCCGGATCATTTTGAAAACGATCTCGAAACAGATGAAAAAACGATTGATCTGACTCTTGCCAGCGGACGAGTGGGAACGCTCGGTTTTCAATCGCCCGAATATCTCCGCGATGGGCAAAGTCAACCTTCCGACGATATTTATGCACTTGGCGTAACATTATATTATTTATTATGTAACAAATTGCCTTATAAATTGTCACGTGATCATCGCGGAGTCTTTGATCGTTTAATGATACCGCCGCGTTTGCCTCACTGGGACAATTCCCATGTTTCACGGTCTCTTTCCGCTATTTGTCTTTGCGCCTTATCCTTTGACAAAACGAAACGATATTCCTCCGCAGCCCATTTAGCCGCTGATCTCCAATGTTGGCTTGACGGCAACGCGGTTTCCGTTTATCGAATGAACTGGAAAGAAAAAATTGAATTTCTGGTTAAAAAAAACATTCCGCTGCTTGGAACCGCTCTCGCCGCTTTTAGTTTCGGAATTATTTTGACACGCCTCTTTTTCGGACGATAAACCAAACTTATTTTGTAACACTTCGCGCTCTCTTCCTTTTCCACCACCGTGACAAAAAAATAAAAAGGACGCGAAAAGTTACAAAAAACTAAAAGAGACAGTTACGAAGCATCAATCAAAATGAGAATCATATCAAATCCTTGGATTGCCATTGATCTCGGTTCAGACCGAACTCATGTTGCTTACCTTGAATCAAACGGCACTGTACGAAATCTTGTTCCGCCGGATCATGAATTTGATTCGGTCTTTTATGTTGCGCGCGAAACGGGTTCGATTTCAGTTGGGCGTAACGCTTTTGCCCAATTGGAAAACGATCCGGCAGGAATTATTCTTCTTCAAACTCCGTTGTTGAAAGCAGACGAACCGATTTGTTTTCCTGACGGTCGGGGTGAATTTCGACCTTCCACATTTTTTGTGCAACAACTCCGTCACATTAAATCCTATTGCGAAACTCATGTATTTGAAAACCGTCCGATTCAATCTTGTGTGCTGGCGTTGCCTCACCGTCACGAGATGTTTCGAAAATCTTATCACCAAATCGCGTTGGAAGCGGGTTTTTCACAAATTCATTTTCGTGATGCCGTGATTGCCGCAGCCGCCACATGGAAACGAGTTTGGGAAAATCCTTATTCGTTTGTGATTGTCTGCAATCTTGCCGCGTCTCAGGTCTCGTTTTCGCTCTTGCAATGCCGTTGCGGCGGCTTCGAACGCGTCAGGCATTTTCATTCGAACAGCACCGTCGGAATTGATGAAATTGACCGGATTATTTTATTGTCACAAGATTCGGATTCTCAAATCATTTCCGTTGAAAAATGGGAAGATATTTTGCGGTTGAAAACGATTCGGCGAACTTGTTATTGGGACAAAAACGAAACATTTCGAATCGTTCAGGACAACCAGTCACGAAGAATACGAACCGAACATTTCATTTCCGCAGCGAATATTGTTGCCAAAAAAATTCAATGGAGTTTCAAACAATTTGTCGAACGTTCGAAACTTTTTACCAAACAAGACACTCTTCCGGTTCTTCTGATTGGCGGCGGCACGAATCTGCCCATGATTGTTGATGCCATTGAAAATGTTGCTTCGGGAAAGGTTTACTGGTGGGCGGAAGCCGAAGAAGCCATTGTCATGGGAACCGCTATGGAATTTTTTCCGAAACAGAAACGAAATGATTCCGGTAACAGGGAATCACATTTTTATCAACTTTATCTGAATGCCGAAGCGGGAAACCGGGAATCGCAATATTATTTGGGAAAATCGTTGGAGTTGGGACATGGGACGCCGATTTCTTTTGATGAGGCACTTGATTGGTACCGGGTTTCGGCTCAGAACGGTCATCTGAAAGCCAAATACCGTTTGGCAAAACTTCTGTTTCAGGGAATGGGAACGGTTTTCAACAGAGACGAAGGCTTGCAACTTCTTCGGGAATCGGCAGAGGAAGGTTATATCCCGTCACAATATTTATTGGGACGTTATCTGCACGAAAACACAGAAGACGTTTCCGCCGCCGAATTTTGGCTACGAAAATCCGCCGAACAAAATCATCCCGACGCGGTTGCTTATTGTAAAAAATATTTTCAGAACGAATAGATCACTTTACTATTTACGTAATCTATCAGCGAAATATCCGCTTTCAATCAACCTTATTTACAACCTTATTTTTCCTAACAAAACAACCTTAGTAGCCATTGACAATAAAAAAATTCAACCTTATTACCTTATTATGTTACCAACTTAAAATAAGGTATACTTTCGGCAGTCATAAAGATCATTTTTTTGTGAATTATTTTTGTAAAGGTATTATTAACATCCCGTAGTTCGCAAAACTTTTAATAATGTGTTCGGTTTGTACGA
>JAISQH010000344.1 GCA_031274385.1 Planctomycetaceae bacterium
AAATTCTTTCGTGTTTTTTTGTGTTTTTCGTGGTTAAAAAAGAGTTTTTAGAAGTTGCCTTTTATCAAGACAGGACGCTGCCTCATGTTACGCCAATCATCAACATCCGGGAAGAAACAATGTTTGTGGAAAACAACGTTTTCCATTTTCGTTCTGTTGGCGGTTTTATTGACGTTGGTTCTTCCGGTTCAGGCTGGTCGAAATATCTTTCGACCGGAAAAAGATTCAGAATCCTCTTCTGATAACGAAACGGTTCTCGGCAAAAAGAAAACCAGTCAGGAACAATTAAAAAAACTGGAAACCGTAACCCAATCCATTCAACAGGGAAGTACCGGATTGGCGTTGTCTCATTATTATCTTTTTATTTTCGCCTTTTTTGTTCTGGGTATTATTTTGTTCTATTTGTTGTACCAATATTATTGGGAACGGCATGTTCTTTCACTGGACAATCCCTGGAATTTGTTTCGGGAACTGTGTACGGCTCATGAATTGAACCGGTCGGAACAACTGATTCTCCGGCATATTGCGGAAGAACAACATTGGGACAATCCGTTACCGGTTTTTATTGAACCGTCGTATTTGCAATCGGCTCTGAATCATAAACGATTCGAGAAATCGCGTTCGTTAATTGAATCTCTTTTGGAAAAACTGTTCAGTTTTAACACGAAGAACGATTTGCCGACATCGGTAATTCCCTCTGATCGTTCTTCGATTCATACCACCACCACCATCTACCGCCAAGAAGAAGCCGGCAAAACTTCAATTCATACCAAAAAATAAATCGGGTTACTGTTCCGAATTGGTGAAAAGAAAAGCGTTTTCAATATGTTGAATTTTCGGCGGAGCGTCCGGGTACCAGAGAACCGAAATAACATCAAACCGAATAGGAACGTTCGGAAGATGGCAAAGAGTAATAAATTGCCGTGCCAATGCGGATTGCCGTTGACGTTTTGGTTCTTGGACGGATTCGTTTGGTTTGCTGAATTTTGGTTCCCGCCGGGTTTTGACTTCCACAAAAACAAGAAGCGAACCGGTACGGGCAACAATATCCAATTCCCCTCCCGGCAACCGGATATTTTGTTGCAGAATGACATAACCTTTTTCACGAAGCAGCAGAATGGCTTCTTCTTCGCCGGCGCGGGCGAGTTGATCTTTGGGGTTATCTGAAACGTTTTTCAACGACGAAGGCAACCGAATCCAACGGCATTGATCCAACGGATTGACGGAATATTGAGAACGTAAAGCGTCCCCAATACGGCAACAAAAAGCTCCGAACCGTTTCCACCAAGGAATGACGGGACGTTGGGAACGAATCAGCGGAATCGTCGGAGTTTTCATTTTAGTAGTCAGTAGTCAGTAGCCAGTAGTCAGTAAGGGCGGGGTTCAAACCTTGTTATATCACACAAATCATATACACATTCGCATGACGTTAGCGACGGGGGCTTGCCCCCGACGAAATTGATTCATATCGTACACTTGCGTCCGCAATCAATCAATTTCGTCGGCAATCAATTGAAGGGGAAAGACCTCGTCGATTCCTATTTCGGGGGCAAGCCCCCGTCGCTAACGGGTATAACAAGGGGCGTCATCAATCCCCATCTTCTCCAAAATTATAACAACTTGGGTCAATATTGATACTGATTCAGGGAAAAATGAGACCGATTTTAGAAAAATTCTGACCGGTTGTAGAGTAGACCTTTTTCTCTAAGTTCCTTAAAACGCCCCGAAGGGGCAAAACATCATAGCGTAGGGCAACGCCCTACGAAACGAATGACAATGAATCTATTCGCGGTAACGCCGCAACGATATTGATAATTGGGGGTTGCCCCCTACGTATTAACTTAAGCGTTTATTTTATCCAGTAGGCAAGGTAGGCTGTCTCTCTCCGAGACATTTGGTAAATAGCGTTGGCGATAGCCGACTTTGGTTTACCGGAAAACATCGCGTCCCGTGCTTCAAGTCGGCGAGTACGCCGACGCTATTGACTAAAAAAACTCTCGGAGAGAGGTCGCCTACCTCGTTGTTTTGAAATATTATTGAAAAAGTTATTTTTTCAAATCAAGACGAATGAGATTTTTTCCTTGTTGTATTTTAATTCGCAAGGGAGAATTTTTTGTATCTTGGTAAATAGGAGGAAGCAGTTCTTTGCTTTCTGTTTTACTATCGTCGGGATTCAATGTTTTCGATGGAATCACCTTGATCTCCATCTGTGAAACCGTTACAAGATACTCCCCAACCAATGTTCCTTTTCCTCCGCTTCCATATTGTGAAGACAAAGTGAATTTTCCGTTTTCGTCTGAAAAACCGGACGCCACTTCGCCGGAACCTTCAATGAGCGGAATAAATGTAACTGTTGCTTTTGAAACAGGAATATTGTCGAGAAAAACAGTTCCTTCGACGAATTGAGTCTCTGTTTTGGGAGAACAGCCGAAAATAAAAGGCACTAATAACAGTAACAGGATTTGAAAAAATTTCATCGTAGAGTCATTGTTGGTTGGGTTGAAAGGAATCAACATTTTAAGGAATCGCCGCTTTGACTGGCAAATCAGGGAGTAATTGTTTCACCCGCGTTACAAGTTCCCATTGCTCCCCAGATTCCATACGGTGAGGTGCCGGTGAGTCCTGTTGCGACGGTTGTCATTGCAGCCGAGTTACCGGTATTGATGGAGTCCTGAATAAATGTAACACTTGCATCCGCCAGAGCCACATTCACACCGCCGGGATGGTAACTACTGGCTGTTATCAGTGTTGATGTTTCCGCACTGCCGGTGACTCCCTGAGTAGAACAATTCAGTGTATTGGGTGCCATCACAGTGGAAAATCCATTGAAAACAGGGCGTCCGTCTCCCCATCGCCAACCGGAGTTTGGCGACGCATGAGCATCCGCCAAAATACCATTTGTGCCGAGTTTCGCTTTACAGGCAGTCGGAGTTCGTGCGCTCGCTGCCATTGCAATACCGCCACGATTTAATTTACTTCCGGTTGGAGAAATAATAGACTCAGACAGCAAAACAGTATTACTTGTTCCATCGGAAATACTTGCCATTGAGCAAAAAAAGTTACTTCCTCTACCAAAAATTCCTCGTGTTCCTGTTGCATCCCAATCACACCAAAGATCACCACGGCAGGCACGATAATTAACTTTGGCAAGCGTTTCTGCCGCAGCAACACGTTCGCCATCCGACGGGCAGGTGTGTCCCGGAATTCGAACACGGCAGAAAAAATTACCATTTGAGTAAGGACGATAATTGGCATCCATCGTTCCCACAGTAGTACTTGTTGATAAATCAAAAGCCTTTTCAATTGCAACTTTAATTTCATCATAAGCCGCCCCTGATTCGATGAAAGGTAACAGTGGTACCAAATAAGAAAGGCGGGGAGCCACTTGATCAATTTTTGTACTATCGGAACCATATCGGTCTGCTGCCCAACCCTGTGCCAAAAATTTTTCAACACAAATTCCTCTCTGCCAGTTTATGGAAGGAAAGTAACCATAAGTGTCGTGCATATTGTGACACGCCAGAGAGAGTTGTTTAAGATTATTTGTACATTGTGACCTTCTTGCCGCTTCGCGCGCCGCCTGAACAGCAGGTAACAGAAGTGCGATTAACACGCCGATAATCGCAATCACCACAAGAAGTTCGA
>JAISQH010000352.1 GCA_031274385.1 Planctomycetaceae bacterium
GCAGCGGTCTCATCGTCCAGAGATTCCTCAACCGCTTTCAGACTGCCGTAAGGAACGTACGTAAATCCGGCAAGCAAAGGACCAAGACCTTCATGGTATTTCGGTTGCGCTGTTGCAGAAATCGCGCCCATCGTTCTGCCGTGAAAACTCCCCTGAAACGTAACAATCTTGTAACGCTCCTTTGAAGAATGAAGCCGGACAAGTTTGATCGCCGCCTCATTCGCTTCGGCTCCGCTGTTACAGAAAAATGCCTGCCCGCCAAAACTACGCTCCGACAACAACTTCGCCCATTGTCCCTGCAACTCAGTGTACCAAGTATTCGGAACATGAATCAACTTGGCAACCTGTTTTTGTACGGCTTCGACAATCGGTTTCGGACAATGCCCGTAAAGACCACAACCCCAACCGGGAAAAAAATCAATGTAACGCCGCCCCTCCGCATCCCAAATCTCAGAACCTTCACCACGTACCAACGACACCGGATACCGCGTGTAATTGCCAATAACATATTTGTTATATAACGAAATCGTTTCCTGTGAACTAAGCATAGATAAATAATTTTTAAATGTTAATAAACGGTTCTTTTGCTAACTTCTAAAATATAGGCTTAACAAATCAATTTTCGTCAACGTGAAAGCCGAACTGTTTTCGTAACTGTTTTGAACGCCGTTGAAGGTCGTCACAAATCAAATCAATGTCGTGATTGAATTTTGCAGCAGATTCAACTCGCTGTTGATGTAATTCCTCTAAGTCCGGCGCAATAAAATCAGACGGACGTTGATCAATTCTTTCCATTGCTTCACGAAGTTCCTCATCAGTAAACAAATCCTTTCTCAATAAATAAACCGGCGTTTGTTTTTCTTCCTGAGTTAAATTATCGAAAATCACTGTAAGCCTCCTCTGTTTTCAATTGGTTAATGAGTTGTTTCGGTGTCATCAGTTTTGGAACAGTAAGCCCCAAAATCTGCAATACCTTTCGGATTTTCGGAAGTTGAACCGGATTGGCAATATGTTTACAGTTCCATGTCAAGAGATAATCAATTTGATTAACGGCGGCACAAGCAATATGAATTGCATCTTGTTCTTCTTTGGAAGGTAATGCCGTTTGCGTAAGTAGTTCTTTGGCAATATTCCTCATTTTGTCCGTAATTGTCAAAAGACGAATATTTTGAACAAATTGAATTCGAGAGGAACTTGCTGCCAAATCACCTCTGGAAATTTCATCCATCACCAAGTCTGAAATAAATAAATCAAATCGGTTTCGATAATTTTCCCACCACACCAACGAAGTTTGTTGTTCGTCCGCCACCGTTGGCAATTTACTAATCCAACTCGTTAAACGGCTAATAACCGATGTTTCCATGTAAACCGATGGTTTAGTTAATTGTCCTTCTCTATTATAATCTTCATCTTCCATTTTGTTTAGGCTTCATTTGAAGAAATATAAACAACCAGTTTCAGGCTTTATAATAACAACATCGTCCGAATTGTTTGGCAAACGAAATTAATTTTCATCAACGTGAAAGCTGAATTGTTTTCGTAACTGTTTTGAACGCCGTTGAAGATCGTCGCAAATCAAATCAATGTCGTGATTGAATTTTGCAGCAGATTCAACTCGCCGTTGATGTAATTCCTCCAAGTCCGGCGCAATAAAATCAGGCGGACGTTTGGCAAATTCTTCTTCTAATTCGCGTTTTTCTTCGTCGGTGATTTGCCGAGTCAACATAAATTAAGTCTATTGTTGTTTGTCAACAGATTTTACAGATGATACAGATTCGTTTTTGGGAACTTCTAAAAACCTCACTCCTCACAAATTTCGCATTGAAAAATAAGGAACTTGCGAGCAATTTTTAGGCAAAATAATGAGTTTTTAGAAGTTCCCTTTTGTTAAAATCTGTATCATCTGCATAATCTGTTGACAAAATTCCCCACTTTCTAACAAAATCAGACAATTAAAATGAAATAATCAGTGAATTTTTAACGTAACCCATATTTTATCATCTTCACTGATTCGTGCAAGAGGTTTTAAAAATTGGAAATTGGAAATTGGAAATTGGAAACTGGAAGTTGGAAATGACTCATCAATTCAATTTTGTTTGTTCCTGAATTTTTAGCGGTTTTGGAACCTGATTTGGTTCCTTAGACGAAATTCGGCTCAAAAGGTTACAAAGAAAACTAAAAAAAGTGAAAAATTTATCAAAAAAATGATAAAAAAGTCGTTTTTTTTGTTGGAAAATTTTTTTTAGGGATTATAATGAACCGGTTGTTTGTTTTCCGTCTTGACTTGATACCCCCTTTTGATAGGAAACCAGATTATGAGCGAAAAGACCATCCAAGAAGTTTCGACTTCGGATGAAGTTGAAGAACTTCCAGTGAGTGACGATTACGACCCGGCGTTGGAAAATATCCGGCGGCGGTTCTCCATCAGGCAGTTTATGCGTGATGCGCCGAGTATTGTGTTTAGTTTGGCAATTCACGGAGTGGTGTTGCTGCTCCTTGCAATTTGTTATCTTCCGACAATTGTTGATTTCCGTCCTGATTTGACGGCAAATCTGGAAGATTTGGGTGAAATTGAAGAGGTTGCTCTCTTCGATGAAGACCCTGTTGAAATTAATCTTGATGAAGTTAACGATGTTGCGGAAATTGATACGCCAACTGAGACGATATCAACGGAAATGAATGTTCCCGAAGCGGCACCGGAAATTCCGACATCTGATCTTGGCGACCTCATGGCACCCAATTCGTTGATTTCCAATGTGGGCAGTCTTTCCGGCAATCTCGGTGACCGGAAAAACAAAAGAGGGATTGTCGGAATGTCTGAGGACAGTGAAAAATCGGTTGCCGGCGGTCTTCAGTGGATTGCCGAACACCAATTGCCCAACGGCTCATGGTCCTACACTCAATTGAGAAATCCGAATTGTCGTAACAAATGTAAGGACACGCCGCTTGATACGGCAAATAAGTCGTTTGTTTCTGCAACAGCAATGGCGTTGCTTCCCATGCTTGGTTCCGGTATCACGCATAAAGACGGCAAATATAAAAAAGAGGTCAAAGCCGGTCTTGATTATATTACCAGTAATTATCAAGTGAGACCGGAGGGAATTATTCTTGCCGAAAAGGGTTCCAGTCCGGTGATGTATCATCACGGTTTGACAACCATTGTCATTTGTGAAGCAGCGGCGATGACGCGTGACAAAAATCTTGAAAAGATTGCTCAGGGAGCGGTCAATTATATTGCTTGGGCGCAAGACCCGGTTGGCGGCGGTTGGCGTTATTCACCGAAACAGCCGGGCGATACTTCGGGAATGGGCTGGAATTTTATGGCGTTGAAAAGTGCCCAGATGGCGTATTTGAATGTGCCGCCTAAAACAATACGCGGCGCGAAACATTTTCTTGACAATGTTGTTGGAGCCGAAGGCGGAGCCAAGTACGGTTATTTGAACAATAAACCCAATGATTCCGAAGGTTTGAAAAGAGGAATTCAGGCAACAACTGCCATTGGATTATTGGGACAAATGTATATGGGTTGGAAAGCCGATCATCCGTCATTGGTGAAGGGAACCGACTATCTTTCGCAATGGGGACCGAATGCCGGAAGTATTTATTACAGTTATTACGCAACTCAGGTGATGCACCATGTTGGCGGAGAAAAGTGGGATAAATGGAACAAGAAAATGCGTGATGATTTGATCAAGCGTCAATCGACGGAAGGGCATGAGAAGGGCAGTTGGCCCGTTGAGGGCGGTTTGGTCGGCAACAGCGGCGGACGCCTCGTCGGAACTGCTTTTGCTACTATGATTCTCGAAGTCTATTACCGGCATTTACCACTCTACCGAAAAACCTCCACCGTCGATGCCTTTCCTCTGGACTGAGAATTGATGGCTCAAAATATGGTATTGTGATGTAACTGTCTCTTTTGTTTTTTAATCCGAAGTTGTAACTGTCTATTTTAATTTTAAGCTTTCATAAATTTTTCGTCATGTCATTTTGTTTCAAAAAAATCCTCAATATACTCTTTTCACTTGAATATTCGGTTTTATTTTTCCTTTTATGAAATAGGAAGTAACAAGGTAGGCGACCTCTCTCCGAGAGTTTTTTAGTCAATAGCGTCGGCGTACTCGCCGACTTGAACCACGTAACGCAATGTTTTCCGGTAAACCAAAGCCGGCTACCGCCGACGCTATTTACCAAATGTCTCGGAGAGAGGTTGCCTACCTTGCTTAATTGAATAAAACTCCGCCAAATGAACAGGAGAAAATAATTCACAGAAAGGTAAGTATTCTTCCACTACCTTCCTGTGCAAAATTCCACAATAATTAAACAATAAAAAGGAAAGAACTTGGTACTAATTTTTAGAATCTTTTGTCAGTTATTTGATTTTTCCTTACTTTCCAGACGAACGGCTTTTCCGACATCAACTGTATGCTTCGAGGAATCATTTTTTATTTCCACTTCGGCACTTGTCTTTTCTGAAAGACCGAATAACGGGTCAACGTAATCAATATATCCAAGTTCGTCGTGCCATTTACCTTGTGCTACTGTTCCTTCAGTTGTCGGTGTTTGTTGTTTGTTTGGCAAGTATTCTCTCTTAACCACAACAACCTTGAATTTTCCGGCAGGGCTACCGGAAAACTTTCCATAAGTCGTTAATTTTGCAAGACCGTTGGTATCGGTTTTACCTTTGATTGGCCAACGTGCCAATGAAACATCAAGCGGAACCAAAGTAACAGCAGCTCCTTCTAACGGCTTGCCATCCTGAATGACGATGATTTGCACATCAGTAATCAAATCGGGTAATCCGGGCGGTTTTTGCACACCACGATCACAACCGGAGATAAAAAAGATACCAAATAAAAGTAAACAAATTGAAAAAAATGATAAAGTTTTCATAACAATAATCGTAAATGAGGAATGCTTTGAAACATACATTTTGTACATTGGAATTCGGTTTTCCTTTTTTTTGAAAGACGAAAAGGAGAAACAAACGAAAATTTAGTTCCAGCCTTTTTCGTCTCTCAAAAAAAGAAACAAAAAATTCAAGAGGAATGACTATAATGGTTAATCACTTTGTGCCGGAGTTCCCATCGCTCCCCAAACTCCGTAGGGACTTTTCGATTGAAGTTCATTTCGATGCGGTCCGACGAGATCGCCGCAATCAATATTGTCTGTAATAAACCGTCCCGAACCGTCACAAAATCCGACATTGACTCCGCCTGCATGAAAACTGGATGCGGACGCAAGCATTACGGTTGGATTGACATCGTGCGGTGGCGTATCACTACTATAGACACAATTCGGTGAATTGGGAGGTAAAACTGTCATAAATCCGCAGTTGACAGGTGTTCCCGACAAAAATCTAGCACAACGATGGGTATTATTGTTATCCGGCATGTCGAGCAATGTATGATCGCTTGTACTAATCATTGCCAGACATTCCGACGGACGCGAACCGTTTGCTGTTCCTCCTGTTGGATTCCACATGGCATTGGCGGCAGTAAAACCGCCTTTGACTGTTTTATCGTTACGTCCTGAAGCAGAAACCCCTTCACTAATCGCAATAGTGTTACTGGTTCCATCATTGATAAAATCAATACCATGCCAAGTCAACGGAGCAAATGTTGCTCTCATGCAATTCGTTTTACTTTGCGTATCGATTTTACCGTTGGCTTTCAGATGACCACCGTTGCTATAGTGTAACGTATCACCAAAACAGGGAACCATGTTACACCGTGCCTGTTGCGCAGTATCTCCTCCCGGCTCTCGGGCATTGGGATCGGATGGACAGAGAAACGTCGGAATGATTCCTTTACGATAATCACCTCCGCCGCTATGGTAACTATTATTGTCATCATTAATCATCGTTTGTTTCAAACCATCGTATCTTGCTTGTTGTTCAACAAAAGGGAGAAGAAAAACACAAGTACCGAAGATGGTGTTGAGATTGGTGGTTGCTGACGCTGCCGCTTCCGTTGGCGTGAGAGCAAAATGAGCTCGTCCTGCCGGAAACGTTTTGTTATTGTCGTGGTAGTTATGGCACGCAATAACGTACTGTTTGACATGATTGGAGCATTGCATCCGTCTTGCCGCCTCCCGCGCTGCCTGGACAGCCGGCAGAAGAAGTGCAATCAAAACGCCGATGATTGCAATCACGACTAAAAGTTCAACTAACGTAAAACCTGGAACAAATTTTTTCATGGTTTTTTTCCTTATAATAGTGTACAAAAATAAGTAACAAAATACAATTTGAAAACAAAAATTATGGAGTAGCAAGTTCACTGCCGTCTTTTGACCCCATTGCTCCCCAAATTCCGAACGGTGATGGACCGGACGAGACGCAAAGAGGTCCTGATGATGTCAATGTTCCGGCATTGATGGTATCGGAAACAAACCGAACGCTGACATCTCCCAATGTCAGGTTGACACCGCCCGAATGAAAACTGGTTGGCGGGTTTATCATCGGATACGGATCGCCGGAAGTGCGGCATGTCGGTGAGTTTGGCGGAAGAATCATATTGACCCAAGTAAAATAATTCGCTCCGTCCATCCAACGGTCACCGTAACCGACACTGATTCCAACAGAGCTGTTGTACTCTCCTCCCGAAACAGTATCAAGGCAAGTTTTGGCAATAAATGTTGTTTCACAACCGCCGGATGTTGTTGGTAAACTTGAGGCTGCAACCGTTCCTACAACTCCGCGAACTCTTCGATCCCGACGTGAGGTAACATGTTCGCTGAAAAGAACGGTGTTACTCGTTCCATCGGCAATAGCTTCCAATCCGAACCATCGACATGGGGCAAAAGGACCGCGAGACCGTCCGAACTCGTAATCATCTGTCAGCGGGGTATAATCTCCGGCACTGACTGCATAAGAAGTGGGACCGTGTTCATCGTTGTTTCGAACCTTCCACTGTGTGTCGGACGGGCAAAATAAGAAATCAAGTTTTGTCCGGGCAGCCAACCAAACCGCTCTGCTTCCTCCGGTTCCGGTTTCCGCCCCTTCCCA
>JAISQH010000379.1 GCA_031274385.1 Planctomycetaceae bacterium
CGGCAAGCCGGTTTAACAGTTCTGTTACTTTTTTGCGTTCTTCTTCCAGCGATTCGGAAGGAACGATGGGTTTTCCTTCTTGATCGGCAACCTCTTTCCCTTGAAGAAGGTTAAGCAGTTGAACTGTTTCCAGAGCGGTTGCGGCAACGGTTCGGGTGACGTTTTCCATTTCGAGCAATGTTGCATCCGGTTTCCATGTGTCGTCTTGGGCGCGGTGTTGAATCCATTTATCGAGTCGGTCGGCAATACTAACGAGTTTTTCATAGCCCGGAGTTTCGGGAAGACAAGGCGTTTCTTCCAATGAATTGAGGAGTCCGAAGGATCGGTCGAAATCTTCCTTTTGCCGAAGACCGCTATCGGCGTTGACTCCCCCTTCAACCGTAAAGGCAATATGGGATGTTGTTGTACGGTTCCGGCAATCGCAGCCGGAAAGAAAAAAAATCGAACAAAAACAAAGGAAAATCAGAATTTTCATATTATTCATCATTTTATTCATCATTCATATCATTCGCAGTTTTATTTGATACGGCAGTTATCATCATCAATTCATCTCTATTTCAACCGTTATAAATGGGAAAGAGAATTTTCATTGATTTATTAAGAATACCAGATTGCCTGATCTTCGCAAGAGTGCAGAGAAAAGAACAAACCCTCGAAATAACGTGTTTTTAACTGACTCTGTTTGAGAGAGAGAAAACGGTGTAACGGTCTCTTTTGTTTTTTAATGTTTCGCGCAAAGGCGCAAAGAACACGAAGGTTTTGATTCTAAACGGATTGATTTTCTTTGCGTCTTTTATGTCTTTATTCGCAACGAAAAATAAATAAACATATTCCATTATTGTCAACAGATGACGCATATTGAACAGATTTTTATAAAAAACGAATCTGTTCAATCTGTAAAATCTGTTGACAAAACTAAAATATCCTCTTTGTGTTCTTCATGCCTTTGTGCGCAAACTTGAAAAACAAAAGAGACAGTTACAAAACGGTTTGTTGCTTCGTTTTTTGAAATGACACAAACGGATGAACGGTTACTGTTTTTGACCTTTTTTGGGTCAATAACTACAGCGCACACAATGATCATGACAACATCGTGTCCTCTTTTCCGATATTCGGACAGATAAACGAATAATAGAGTTTTTCACGAATCCGGTCATCGTGGAGACCGGTAATTCACTGAAAATTCGCGGTACAAAATCGACCGGCAACCAATTCGTCCCAAAAAAGGCTTTTGCCGGATGGGTTGCCGGGCAAAACATCTGGTGTTACAAAACCCAAAAAAACCGTTCGGCGAATTAATAACAAAATAATTCGCCGGACGGTTCATTGTGTTCTTTTATTTTGCGGCTTTAGTCGCTTTGACCTTTCGCAACGCAAAATCCAGAACTTCTTGTTCCAGATGTTCCGGGATCCGAACTGCTTTGGTAGGGCATCCGAATTTACCACTCCCTTTCGGACGACCAACTCCGCTGTTAGAAACAGACTTTTTGACTGTTTTTTTAGCAGACTTTTTGACAGACTTCTTAACAGATTTCTTAGGCATTGAATTCTCCTTTGAAAATTGGAAACGGAAATTGAAATTAACAGTCCCTATTATGACACACTTATAAAAAGTGTCAAGAGCATTTTTGGAGTAATTAACATGTTGTTCCGTTTTTTGATCGGGCAACCCGCCGTTGAAATGGCGAATTGAGGACGATCATTCTTCACGAATTGCGGATTGCGTCACGGAAACAGAAATCACGATGAGCCTTGATTTAACGCACCAAATGATTGAAACACGAATTGGGCGGACTCTGATTTTATTATGAATTAATAAATGAATTTTCCCGTCAGCATGAACAAAAAATAAAAAAATAATTTTTAAAAATAAAAAAAGAATTTGTCCGAAATATTGCCATTTTGTTCGGATTATCTCATTTTGTCTCATTTTATCTCATTGGCAAGCCGACAATTTGGCAAACCGGAGGCAAAATAAGAACGTTTTTTGCCATTGGAGAGGGCTTGAGACAAAAATGTCCCAAGAACAATCAAGATAACAATCTCTTTCTATTTGCGCGCGGAAACGCAGAGTTCATTTACGTGCAAAGATGCAGCGGTTCAAAAAATCTAACGGACATTTTTGTTTTTTACAGGAAGAAAGAAGGAAAGAAGATGTTCGTTTAGTTCTCCGCGTTTTTGCACGCAAAGAATTGGGTAGTAGTCAGTAGTCCGTTGTTAGGAACTGTAAAATAATAAGTCATTCACTATTGACGTTTCAAAATCAATCTGTTACACTTACCAACCTACGCTAAAGGCGTATCAGTTTAGCCGGAATTCGTGTTTAATCCCTTTACCACCAGCGGTAAATGATAAAACGAATCCTTTATTTATTTATTTACTGGCACTTAGTACGAAATTATATTTGTACCATTTCCAACTTCCTCACCAACTCGCAACAACTATATTTTTTTCACTTGAATTTTCGGTTTTATTTTTTCTTTTTGACCCAAAAGGGACTCTTTTTTGAAAAAAAAAAAGTCCAAAATAATTCATTTTTTTTCAAAATTTTTTCAAAATGTTAAAATAGGTAAAATAAAAATCGGTGTACGAAAATTATTTTCGGTCATAATTGAGCATTCCAATTGTTACTTTGCCAGTGAACTTTCTAGTTTTCAAGGTTAGAACCAGCCCCAAAATTATCTACTAAGAAATCCCGTAATTCAAGAATATTCTTGTACGTATTTATGTTTTTGGCATTTAACGTATCAATATTCTCGTTTTTTAAACGGTCAAAAAGTGTCGCATTTTCGGAAAGGACTTTTTTGTACTCCTGTTCTTTTTGGAATTGGAGATAGTGAATTTTCCGAACCGCCGCAGAATTCCCAAATATCGCGTCAAGTGT
>JAISQH010000431.1 GCA_031274385.1 Planctomycetaceae bacterium
AAGATACTGCTCGGCTTTATAGACTGGAATAATACCGGTAACTTTAGGCATCTGCCCCCCCCCCTTCATATTATTGTCAATTGGTATCCATTCACAAATATTTCGTCACAACAACGAGCTGATTTTTATCCGCAGACAAAAAAGTGAAAAACCTTACGTAACAAAACATTTTTTTTGCGTGAACGGACACATTTCGATGATACTATTCCTCAAAATTTCAACTTTAATGAATGTCAGTAATATAAATGACTCAATAACTTATCGTAGGTCAATTATCAAAATCAATCAAGATCAACTGATTACAAAAAGGGTGACTCATTTTTGTATCTCATTTTTTTGTAGCAATAAATAGAATATTGTCCTCCATTGTATTGGTGTTGTTGATACCTAAAAGAATTCTTATCTTTTCGTTCTTAATCACATCACCCGGAGTAAAAATCGAAACAGAAAACCCAGTATTCTCGATCCGATTCTTAAAATCCAAACCATAATACCGTACATGATCATACTGTCCAAAACGTTTGGTTCGCTCGGCTGGATCAACAACCGAAAGGTCTTCATCGGTGGTTTCTCCCCTGATCGGTACGGAAAGAAATGCCGTACCTCCTTTTTTCAGAACACGGTACAATTCCGATAATGCCCGTTTATCATCGGGAATATGTTCTAACACATGGTTACAGACGATGTAATGATACGATTCATCTGGAAAGCCAATATTTGTAATATCAACAATTTTTTTTGCACGTCCCGGCGTAATATCTCCTGTCATGTAACCGGCTCCAAACAAACGGTGAAACTTTTGTTTGAAACAACTTTCGGGAGCAAAGTGCAAAAGTGTTATTTCCGTTTTGTCGATGCCATTCTTAAACCAGTAATTTTCAAAACACAACCAAATAAACCGGTGACGTTCAAAACTTCCACAAACAGGACAAACCGAATTGGGACGCCGCAACCTTCCTGAACAGATAAAAGAAAAACGGTTACCGTTTTGACAAATGGGACAAAAACTTTTCGTCGGTGAACAAACCAAACCAACCGTAAAATGAGCAAGAGTTGGTGAATTGAAAATATATTTTAATAATTGAACGATTTTTTTGAAAATCATTTTCATAACAAAACCCTTTTTCTGAGATGGGAAACTTTTAAGTAATTCAAACAGAAAAATTGACGAAACAAGTTGATACAAATAATTAAAACACACTTACAAACTCAAATATTTACTGTTTGATTCGGTACATCAAAATAAACTACCATCCTTGTCCGAAAAGATGTAAGTCAACATATTTTCTTGCTCTTTTCCGCCAACTCTTAATCGGAATTAAACATGTTAATAATTTCGAAATAAGATATCCGCTTCGATCAATATAGGACATCAACCACGCTATTTTCCGAGCCTTGTCCGCCTCATCTTTAGGCGTTATTGGTCCGATAAGATGAGCATAACGTTCTTGATTGTTACGGATAAAGAGCGGATATGTTTCATCTAATTCAACACCAATCAGACGATGGGATTCAAAATGCCGACGCATCCGTTTCTCAATATTTTGGAGATTGATATTTCCCTCGTAATTCCGTTCTTGATGAGAATAGGCTTGAATTTTATCCCGAATAGACTCCATGCCGCCAAGATAAGAAAAATGCCAACCACCGTTTCGAATATGACGAGCGTTTTTATACAAACGGATTTTTGTTGCGGTTGTTCCCTGATTGAGTTTTTTCAGAGAACCGACTCTGCTATTTTGGATATGATCGAGACCATTTTTAAAATCACGATATGACAACATTTGCGTGCCAAATTTAAAAACCGGATTACGAATGTTAATATAGTTCAGATAATAAAGACTCCATAACAGTTCGAATTCTATGATTCCCGGATCGTGTTGATGTTCGAGAATTGTTTTCGGGTTGGGAATTTCATCCAGATCGGAAATGAGAATGAGATCATTATCGTTGCAACCACGCAGACAACGCTCAATACAATCTCGCTGATGGTTTTCATAAGTCCATGCCGTTTCAAATTCAGGATAATCATCAACAACCAAATGGATGATTTTGGACGAAAACGCAGCAAAACGGTCTTTATTTGTTTCGAAATAGAGTGGTTTGGGATGATTCGAAAAAGTTCGCGTGGCTTCGACAATCACAAAACGATCCACCACCTCATTCAGAATATTCATCCGAATTTCCAGTAAATCAATTTCGTTGAAAAAAGTAAAACAATCGTAAATCATAGATGCTGAATAATACTGTCCGTTTTATACAGTTGGCAGTCAATCAAAAACATGAAAATCACGGCAGCCGAAAGTATCACAAAAAGCGTTGCGAATATTTTTCAAAATATTTTTCGAATATTTTTCAAAATATTCGCGGTTGAAAATTTTCAGGAACATCAATTCGAATGGTATCGCCGCTCTGAGTGATGACGAACAAACCGGCTTCGAGTGTTGCCGATTTTTCTTTGTCGGGAAAAATCGCTCCCGCAATCGCACCAATAATTTTTTTTCGCTTTTCTCCGCTTTTTTCACGGTCTTGACGATAGATTTCGATACGCTTAATATGATTCTCAATATCTTCCGGTCTCGGTTTCGCTTTTATTTCCACAACAGCAATCGTTTCATGGTTTTCGAGCAAAAGGTCAATCTCGGCAATGATTTTTTTACTTTCGGCGTCACTAATCGTTACTCCAGAAGGCGAGCAACGGTTAAAATTGTACCCAAGTTGATTAAAACGTTCCGCAATTCCGGGAGCAACCAAATGCTCCGCAAGTTCGCCAAAACGATTCCCAAGATATCCCATCTGTTCACTGAGTTTCTTACGGTCTTTCTCCGCTTCCCGAATATATTCTCTGAGCTGCTGATCTGTCTCTTTAATGAACTGTTTCGTTTCTTTTATTTGCTGATCAGTCTCTTTCATTCGCCGATCAGTCTCTTGCATCTGAGCCCTATTTTCTTGCATCTGAGCACTTGTTTCTTTGAACAATGCCATCATTTGATCGAAAGTCAGTGTAGTTGTATTGAGTAATTGATTTTCCGGCATGATATTCTCCTTTCAAATACAATTAACTAATAAAAATGAACAATAATTAATGAATCAATCAATCAGAATTCACGTGGCTTAAATTTTTTCGGTACAACAATTTTGACCGTATCACCGCTTTGAACAATAGTAAAAAGCCCCGCTTTAATGGCAAGTGTTTGTATGTTGTCATAAAACATTGCTCCGGCAATCGCACCGATGATTTTTTTATTTGAATTTTCGCCGATTAAGTCGTAAAATTTCCGTACTTTTTGAATACGTTCAATAAAAGACGCAATATGTTCTTCACGCGGTTTGGCTTTCGCTTCCACAAGGAGAATCGTTTTGGTGTTTTGTAACAACATGTCGACTTCGGCAATGATTTTTCCTTCATAAGTAAAAGTTGTTCCGCGACTCGATGCACTGGTGAAATGGTATCCAAGTTTGTTAAACTTTTCAACAAGTCCCGGTGCGAGTAGATGCTCAACAACTTCACCAAAACTATTACTAAGATGTCCCATCTGCTCACTGAGTTTCTTACGATCTTTATCCGCTTCCCGAATGTAATTCTTGAGCTGCTGATCTGTCTCTTTAATTAACTGTTCAGTTTCTTTTATTCGCCGATCAGTCTCTTTCATCTGCTCCCTATTTTCTAGCATCTGAGCACTTGTTTCTTGCATCTGAGCCCTTGTTTCTTTAAACAATGCCATCATTTGATCGAAAGTCAGTGTAGTTGTATTGAGTAATTGATTTTCCGGCATGATATTCTCCTTTCAAATAAAAAAAGGGTTGGACTGTTTTTTTTGTAACAGTCCATTTTTGTCGAAACGTCTATATCCGTTTTATGAACGAAAATTGACCGTTTTCTGAAAAAGAGTGAATAGTTACGCAAAATCAGGAATAACGTTCGAGATTGGGCGTGTAATGTTTTTTCAATTCATCGGTTTCGGCAAACGCGGCTTCAGGAGTCGCGTTGTCTTTGGTGTCGAACCATTTTGTATCAAATTCAACCGTTTCACCGCGCTTCGCGGCAATATTGGTTGTCAAAGCAATCACCGCATCCGCCATCGCAATTTCAGGATAACAACGCGGCATCGGTTTTGAATGATCGGCATCCGGGTTTTCACGAATACAAAACGCCCAATGTTCAATTTCTTCACAATAACCCCGACTGATATCGCCAAAAGTTGCTTGTAACCCAATCGCTGCAGAAAGCGGATCACCTTCTTCCGGTGTTTCAATAATGAGTTCCTGCTTCTTACCTTCACCTTTGACGGCAACTTTGGTTTTCTTATTCACTTCAGCACGTTGATAAAACATCGCTTCTTTTTCCGTTTCAACAACGAGCGTTCCTTTTGTTCCAAAAACCGTTTCACCGTAACCGCCGAACCCATTGCCGTTGATCGAAGAATACGCAACCGTAATTTTTCGCTGCCGACCGAGTTCGTCGTCTTTATTGTAACCCGGTCCGGCATAATCGTACACGCAATGAACATGGTCATCCACATCCCGATCAATGGGACTTTCCAAATCGGATGGAAAAATGGTTCGGGTCGAAGTGGCACTGACTGCCAGCGGATATTGTTTCTTTCCGCCGTGCATTGCCGCAATAAAAATGCTTGCGGCATCAAGTTGGTGCGAACCGAGTTCCGCCATCAACCCCGCACTGGTTCGGTCAAAAAGACGCCAACGAATCAATTCTTCCGTCGCCGGTCGGTCATAAGGTTTCGGCGAACCTTCAATTTGAAATTGCTCGTTTTTGTAACCGTATTGCTCTGCCGACCTGAACGTAAATCCGTTCAACTCGCCGCCCTTGACCAAAATTTCATCAGCAAGTTGCGCTTTTGTTTGAGCAATTTGCCGTTCAAGAAGTTGACGATCCGCAGCGTTCAATCTTGACGCCGGATCATTCAGGTTTTTTTCCATGTTAGCAAGACTTCGTTCGATGCGTCCGGTCAACTGCCCGTCATCCGGCTTGATTCCTTTCGGCATCGGCTGTTTCCAACTGTCCGAACCGGGACGGTTGTTACGGTGCCACTGCGCCCTGATGTAGTGCAAATCGCCCATCACACCGCTTTGTAACAATTTGACAACATGATCGTACAAAATATTGTAATGCCGCTGATGTCCGGTTGCACAATGTTTTTTGTACAATTCCGCCGCACGCGCCATCTCCTTGCAATTGGCAACCGTATGAGCCATTAATTTTTCGGTCAGAACGTGATAACCCTGTTTCATGGCGGCAATGGCAGCCGGAGCGTGAAGAAAAAGCGGAAGCCCGATAATCACGGCTTCGATGGAGGTTTCCGGGTCTTTGTTGTCTTTTTCTTTTTCGAGCAGTTCCTTGTAATCGCCATAAACCCGTACATGATTTCGGGCTTCGGCTTCGTCCTTCCAACCGTACTTGGCAATCAACCCGGCACGAACAGACATCGCGGCAGGACTCGACACGTCACCGTAAAATGCCCGATGTTGATTGAAAGGACGGATGTCGGCAATGGCAACAACTTGAACATACTTCGGGTTAATGGCACCGATGAGGACACTGCCTTCATCACCGGTGCCAAGAACAGCAACCCGAACCGGTTTCTCAACCGTTCCGTAACCGAAAAATTTGGCTCCAAGCCCTTTTCCGGACGATAATTCCTGAGCGTTAACTTCCTTGAGCAGATCACGACGAAGCAATTCGCTCCCGATCGCCGCATAGAAATTTTCCTTGCCAATGTTACGCTGGTCTGATGTTAAATGCATGGGATTTGTTAATAAGTATGGTTTATACTTTAAATGGGGTTAATAAAATTGTTACTATAATCCTTCATAATGTTCTTTACATCGGAGAACAACAATCCTGTCGTTTTGAAAGCGGTAAGTATTCGTTTTCAATATCATCTGCAGGCGCAAGACGAAACAGGGGAAACTCGTTTTCCGAAT
>JAISQH010000198.1 GCA_031274385.1 Planctomycetaceae bacterium
AATCCATGTTTTGGAAGTGGTCGATAAAAAGATGGATAAAGTATCGCAATTAAAACCGGCGTTGCGATGCTGGACGAACTTTTTTTACTACGCCGACAAGAAAAGCGAGGAAGAAATGACAGTATTATTGCAAGGTCATCCCGTCGTGGAACATGCGTATGAGGAGTACAAACGTTTCAATAATGATGTTCGGATGCGCGAGTTGGACGAAGCTCACCAACGTTATCTCCATGATTACGCCACCGATATGGAAACCGCAGAAGCCAAAGGAAGAGCCGAAGGAAAAATCGAAACAGCCCGGAATTCCAAACGTCTTGGCATAGATTACGAGACAATCGCCAAAGCAACCGGATTGTCTGTCGAAGAAATTAATCGGTTAGATTGAAATGTTCAACACGGTATGAATCTATTATAATTGTTAATTCTCGCACTACGGACACACCTAACTCATGTTTGATTCTGAATTTATGAAAAAACTCGAATATCTGTCGTTGATTTCGCGGCGGATTTTTCGGGGGCAGTTGTTGGCGCAAAAACGGACACGGCAAATGGGTGGCGGGGTTGAGTTTGCCGATCATCGGGATTATGTTCTTGGTGATGATTTGCGTTATCTTGATTGGAATGTCTATGCCCGGCTCGGCAGCGAACTTATCAAACGGTTCGAAGAAGAAGAAGATTTACATGTCTATTTCTTTCTTGATTGTTCCCAAAGTATGTCAATGGGACATCCGAATAAATTTGATTATGCCCGTCAAATAACCGCCGCTTTGGCATATATCGCGTTGGCGGATCTTGACCGGATCAGTGTGGTCGCGTTTGCCGGTCAAATTTACGACATTTTTCCTCTCATTCGCGGTAAACAACACATTTTGAGTTTGCTCCGTTTTTTGGAATCACTTCAAACCGTTGGTGAAACAACAGACCTTCTGGCATCAGTGAACGAGTTTCTCCACCGGAAACAACGTACCGGATTGGCAGTGGTGATCAGCGATTTGTTTGACCCGGCGGGTTTTCAAAAAGCAATTGATACGCTTCGATACCGGCGTTTTGAACCCAATGTCATTCAGGTTCACGACGAATTGGAAGCATCACCGAAATTGCTCGGTGATTTGCAATTGCTCGACATCGAAACCGGTTTTGTCCGTAATGTAACAATCAGTGAAAGTGTTTTACGGCGTTATAAACAGAAGTTTGCCGGATTTTTGGATTCCGTGAAAAAATATTGTACCGGTCATGGTTTCAGCTGCACCATCTCGACAACCGCCGTACCGTTCGACGAAATGATCCTCCGCATGATGCGCGAAGCGGGAAGTGTGCGGTAGGAAGTGGGGAAGTGAGAAGTGGGGAGTGAATTGCTTCCACTGTTTGGAAAATTGAAAAAAATGATTATTTCAAATTCGTTCGGGTGAAAATGATCTTTCACATTTTCAATTATCAATTTTCAATTTTCAATTTATTGACATGTTTAAGGCGGTTTGTCCACACTGTTCTCAAGAATACACACTTGACAATTCATTACTTGGCAAAACAGCGAGTTGCAAACGCTGTCGGAACGTTTTTACGTTGGAACAGTCCCAATCAACAAAACTTGTGTTGCCTTCCGTACACGAGGATGATTCCGGTTTTGAACTTCAACCTGTTCCTGCCAAAGTTACTCAGGAAGAAATCCGGCAACAGATTCCCGATCCGAAGTTGAAAAAACGGTTTTCTCCTGAATCGGGCATGTGGAATGTCGGCGATGTGGTGCTTGGTGTTTATGAAGTGAAGCCGATTGCGCCGGATATTCCGTTTGCCGAAGGCGGAGTCGGCGTTGTCCATCGGGTTTATCACCGGGAATGGGATCGGGATCTCGCGGTTAAAAGTCCCAAACCACAGGTTTTTCAAACAGAAAGCGGCAAGCAAAGTTACGAGAAAGAAGCGCAAACATGGATCGAACTCGGTCTGCATCCTAATATTGTGACGTGCTATCTTGTCCGGCGTATTTCGAATATTCCGCGTCTTTTTGCGGAGTTTGTGCCGGACGGAAGTTTGCGTGACTGGATTCGTGACGGCCGTCTTTACGAAGGCGGTTCCGAAGCGGCATTGCTTCGAATCCTCAATATCGCAACACAATTCGCTTGGGGTTTGGAACACGCACATCGGCAAAAGTTACTTCATTTGGATGTCAAACCGGCAAATGTGATGATGGCTGGTCAAACAGCCAAAGTGACTGATTTTGGATTGGCGCAAGGAATTGCCGATACGCAGGACAGCCGGAAATGGAAACAGAATCATCCCGGAAATCTTGTTCCCGGTATGGGAGCCGGCGGAATGACACCGGGATATTGTTCGCCGGAACAATACCAATCGTTTCTGTTTGTTCAACGTCAGGAATTTGACAAGATACCGAAAATTACGCTCCAGTCTGATATTTGGTCTTGGGCGGTCAGTGTTCTGTCCATGTTTCACGGAAGACCGCCGTGCAAAAAGGGCGGTCAAACGGCACGGAAAGTATTTGATCTTTATCTTCAGGGTGCGCCGGACGAAAATCGACAAAATCCCAAAATGCCGGAACCGGTGATTGAGTTGATGTTCCGTTGTTTTGAAGAAGAACCGACTAAGCGTCCTGATTCAATGGCTCAGGTGGCGGATGAATTGACAAAAATATATCGGGAAATTTCCGGTATGGATTTTCCGCGTGCCCGTCCGGTGAGCGCAACATGGACGCCGGAAAGTATCAATAACAGGGCGGCGTCGATGCTTGACCTTGACAAGCCAGCCGAAGCCGCCAAATTGCTTGATCAGGCGGCGGCGTTGCAACCTTGGCATCCCGAAGTCACTTACAACCAAACATTACTTGCCTGGCGTACTGCCCGACTTACTGATTTGGCTGCGATGGAGCGGATAGAAACGCTGGTCAAAACGAGACCGCAATCATCCAGTGCGTTGTACGCTCTTGGTTTAGCGCAACGGGAACGCGGTAATCCGCCTTCAGCGTTGGACGCGTTTGAAAGTGCGATGGCGTTGGAACCGCGTGAAGAAATTCGCCGTGCTTTGTTGGCGGTGGAAAAGAACGTTTTAAAAAACGCCCGGTGTCTGGAACGGATTACGGTGATGCGGGGAATGGAAGACGAAATCATGATTGATGACCGCGGCGAATATATTCTGTTACCGAATACGGAACAAACATTTGATCTTCGTGAAACGACCACCGGGCGGGTTCGGAACTCTTTCAAACCTCCTAAAGAAGAACGGAAACGGCAACATCCCGAACGGATTGCTCTGAGCGAAGACTTGCTTTGGGAACTTGTTCGCGGCGAAAAACAAGGGATGGTTTTGATGAAACGAGTCGGACAGGTTCCGCCGACTTCTTGTTTTCGGCTCATTGGCTGGAAACGATATTTCGGACGAAAAGAAAATCCCGCGTTACGTGAATTGATTACGTTACCTGAAATTGCTTGGATTGGCGAAATAAAAGAAAGCCGTGTTGATCTTTTTGATAAGGAAACAAAAAAGAAAATCGGCGACTTATTTGGTCATGAGGATATTGTAACTGCTTTGACGTTTAGTCCTGACGGGCGTTTTGCTCTTTCCGGCGGAACGGATCGAACCATGCGGCTTTGGGAACTTCCTTCCGGGCGTTGCCTTCGAACCTTTACTTCGCTTGGCGGGGCGGTTGACGCGGTGTATTTCGGTTCAAATCATTTGTTTGCGTTGTCTTTGATTGCCGGCGGTTCGCTTCGGTTGTGGGACATTTCTATTTTGTGCGAAAACCGGTCGGCTTTTCGTGCGCCGTTGCTTCTTTCCCATGTTGCCAGTGCGGAAGAAGTCGGGCGTCAGCAATCCGCGATGAATCGGTATTGCGAAGAAATCCGGCAGAGTCTGAACGAGTCGAATTTTGATACGGCAATTCAAACGATTGAGAAAGCCAAATCGCTTGGAGGTTGGGAATCGGCACGAAAATCGCTTGAGACCGAAGGCGTCTGGGATATTTTGAAACGCCGCACTGTCCGCGAATCGTTGGAAGATACATTATGTACGCATACCTTTACCGGACATCAGGACACGGTTTCGGCAACGGCGATTTCTCTTGACGGCAATTTGATTGCTTCAGCCGGTCGTGATACTGCTATTCGAATCTGGAGTCTTACCGAACAAAAATGTACCGGCGTTCTCGAAGGACATTTTGATTGGGTGCGGAGTGTTGAAATGACGATGGACGCCAAATTTCTTGTTTCAGGAAGTTGGGACATGACGGTTCGGGTTTGGAACATTGGTTCGGGACAATGTGTTCGTAAATTTGACGAAAAGATTAAATCGCTTACAAAAATTGCGTTGAATCCTCATGGTCGGATTGTTGCGATTGCGAACGGGGCGGGTTCTGTTGTTCTTTGGGATGTGCTGACAGACGAGATCACGGGGCGTTTTCTTGCTCATTCCGGGAGCGTCAACTCGATTCGGTTCAACCGCAATGGGCGATATTTGGTAACCGGCGGTGATGACAATTTGGTGGCGGTTTGGAAATTAGGAAGTGAAGAGCCGGTTCGAACGATTAAGGTTCATAAATCGCCTGTTACAACTGCTGTTTTGTCAACAGATTTAACTCGTCTTATTTCGGCTGACCGTGAGGGGCGGATTATTGTTTGGAATCTTCGGGAAAACAAGATGGAGTTTGAAGTTCCGGGACATTTCGGCGATGTAACGGGTCTTGAATTGTTGGCTGATGACCGGTTTTTTTTATCTTGTGCTAAGGACGGGAAAATCCGGCTTGAAGGGATTCGGAACCGTTCGATTCAGCGGGTGATTGAGGGTCATCCTTCTCCGGTTCTTGCAATGTCGTTGGATGTAACGGGGCGTCGTTTTGTAACAGGTTGTGAAGACGCGGTTGTTCGGGTTTGGGATCTTTATTGGAATTACAAATTTCCCGGTTGGTCACCGATGACGCCGGAAGCGGAATCAACATTGAAAATTCTTCTTTCGTTGTACTCACCAGACCCGGAC
>JAISQH010000558.1 GCA_031274385.1 Planctomycetaceae bacterium
CTTTGACATATTGCAACAAATAACCGTCGTTGGAGGCGATTTCGATAACAAATAATTTCGCGTCAAGTTGCAGGCGTTCTTTTATTGTGTTGACAAAACGTTTCGCGTGATCAAGCCACGATTTTGAAACGCTGCTGAGATAAACATAGTCGTCTGAAAAAATCTCTGCCGGTCTCTTAAATTCGTCAATTTGTACAAGAAAACAGTTGTCACAAACCTGCACTTTGAGCGGATAGTAACATTCGCCGTTGTCAAGTTGCTCCTGTTTCAAAAATGAATTGGACAAAGGAGCCGTTCCGAGATCGACAAACAGATGCGTCAAATTCTTTCCGCAAAATCGGCAATTCATAACAGAGTGACTCCCTTAAATTCCGATGTGATCCATTGATATTGGCGGTCGCGTTCCGACACATTTTCCGGCGGCAACAACCAACTGATTTGCAAACACGGATCGTCAAACCGCAAACCGCCTTCATTATTCGGAGCGTAAAAATTCGTGTGAAAGTAAATCATTTCGGCGTTGTCCGTCAATGTCTGAAAACCGTGAGCGAAACCTTCCGGTATCAAAATCATTTTATTATTTTCTTGAGTCAATTCGATTGCGTCCCATTTGAGAAAAGTCGGCGAGTCCAGCCTCACATCAACAACACAATCCCAAACCGCACCGCGAATACACTTAACTATTTTGATTTCGCAATCCGGCGGATATTGAAAATGTAAGCCTCGAATGGTTCCTTTTTGTTGGGTGTAGGAATGATTGATGTTGACAATCGGTTTGGTCAAGCCGATTTCTTGCCATTCTTTTGCACAAAATAACCGCGTAAACTGACCCCGCTCGTCACCGTATGGCTCAAGTTCAATTTGGTACGCGCCTTTTTGCAGTAACGGTGTGAATTTCATTGGCGTTTTTATTTTCGTAGGGGCAACGCATGCGTTGCCCCTACCGATTTTGTAAAACAAAAGGTTGACAACGTATTATTTTATCAGAACGGGAGTTTTTAGAAATATCCTTTTGTGTTTTCTTGTTTTTGGGTCTTTGGGTGAAAATCCCACACGTGTCGGGTTTTCCGCAAAATCACATTCTATTTTAGTCGCACCAGCAACGTTATGATACATAACCCTAATCGCAATATACGGTTATACAACATAACGCCGCTGTTATTAGTGGAGAGTGGGGAGTGGAGAGTGAATAGTGAATAACGGCGCAAATGTTCTTCCCACTATTAACTATCAACTATTCACTTCCCACTTCCCACTCCCCACTTCCCACTCCCCACTCCCCACTTCCCATTTCCCACTTCCCACTTCCCACTCTCCACTGACTAGACAGTTTTGCTTGACGCGGTGTTGCTCATTGGGGAAGACGATGTTATACTTAAATTGTGGTTGGTGATTCATTTTCAAATTAATTAGGATTCGATTTAACAATGCCGCTTTGGAAAATTGCATGGCGTAGTATTCAACATCGGTCGTTGGCATCTGGTTTAACGGCATTTTCGATGGGACTTGGGGTTGCGTTGGTGGTGGCGGTCATCGTGATTTACGGTGTCCTGAACCAGACGTTTATGCGAAGTGCGCAAGGTTATGATATGGTGGTTGGACCGCCGAAGGGTTCTCCGTTGGAGGTTGTTCTTGGGGCGGTGTTCTATTCCAGTTACCTGAGCGACACGATTCCTTACGACTACTTCCGGCAACTCGAAACCGGTCCTTATTCGCCGGAAGTCGAAACGGCAATTCCGATTGCGTTGGGCGATCATCTTCACGGAATGCCGGTCATTGCGACCACTCCGAAATTTTTTACCGAACTGCGTTATTTGGATCGATACAATTATTCATTCCGGTACGGCAAAAACATGGATGCCGGTGGTGATTTTGAAGCGGTTCTTGGTTACGCGGCGGCGCAAAAAATGAAGTATCATGTCGGCGACCGGTTCAAAGCCGCCCTTTCAAAACGGGTTCCGTCGAAGGCGTTCCCGGAGCCGGACTTATTCACGGTTGTCGGCATTCTTGATCCGACCGGCACACCGAATGATCAGGCGATTTTTGTCAATCTTGAAGGGTTTTTCATTATGAATGACCATGCCGACACAACAGCAATTGATAAAGTCCTGACCCGAAAATCGACGGATCGCGGAGTTCTCGGCGAGCCAACCACTCCGGCAGAAACCGAATCAAAAGAGCCGAACTCGAAAGAAACTCACTCGAAAGAGACTGCTGACTCAACAAATGACTCAACAAATGACTCAACAGATGACTCAATAAAATCCGGTTCGAAAACGGTTAAACGGGCGGATCGGCGTATTTCGGCGGTTCTTGTTTTGACCAAAGTGAAAGAGGTGGCTCCGTCGGTGACGAAAGATTTTCATGGCATGGATGAGGTTCGGATTGACCGTTTAACGGCGCAAAAGCTTAACCCGTTAACGATGTCGTTAAGTGACCGTCTTGTTGCGGACTTGGATGTGCAGGTTGCGAAGCCGACGTATGAAATCACGCGGCTTTTTGAGATGATTGTGGGTCGTATTCAGACGGTGTTGATTATTTTTGCGATTATGGTGATTATTGTTGCGGCAATTGGAATGATGGTCAGTATTTACAATTCAATGAATGAACGGCGTCAGGAGATTGCCATTATGCGGGCGTTGGGGGCGAAACGCCGAACGGTGATGTCGATTATTTTTCTTGAATCGATTCTGCTTTCACTTGGCGGCGGATTAATTGGCATGGTAATTGGTCACGGTCTTATTGCCGGAGTCGGACCGATTATTGCCAATGCGGTCATGGTCATCGTGAATCCCTGGCACTTTCAACCGGCAGAACTCGTTCTGATTCCCGGTTTAATCATATTAGCATCGCTTGTCGGTTATCTTCCGGCGGTTGTTGCCTACCGAACCGATGTCGCTCAATCACTCAATCCGTAGAAAAAATACCGTAACAGTCTATTTGCATTTGCGCGCAAAGACGCAAAGAAAATAAAGATAAAAACGAACAATTATTATAATCCCCAAACCAATTGTCTGAACAAGATTTTTCGGATTGATAAGGATAGTCTGTTGGGAAGAACTGACGATTCGATGTTATTTCCGGCAGATTATCCTATTATTCTTCTTAATCCAAAAAATCTTGTTCAGACAATTGGGAGGTTTCCTTTCAATATAACCTCCCACAAAATCCGCTTCAATCCGAAAAATTTATACGGATTGTAACAGTCATAACGTCTTAGGTTTTCTGAATTTTCAACAAAAAAGCGTTTTTTGTTGATTCGCACTCAAAAATTGCGTATAATCTTTATATTATCTGTTTTTTCTGTTTTACGTTTTCTTGCTATACGGTATTCGAGGTACAAACATCATCTCCTCATAACCTGGCAGCCGATAAAAAAAAGTGACAATGTACACCGATTCAGTTGTAATACGACCGTAAAGAATAAAAGAATTTGAGGTAAATTCATGTCAGGTATTCAGAGTAGTGTCGGGCTTATTTCAGGAATTGACTATGTTAGTTTGGTCGATCAGTTGATTGCCCTTGATTCGGTTTCGAAAGACAATCTCCAAGCACGAACCGACCTATTGACGCAGGAAAGACAAGCCATTGAGGATTTGATGGCACTGTTCCTGAAATCAAGTTACATGATCGGTACCTTGAACAAAGCGGATGCCTTTAACCGTTGCGACCTCACCAGCAGCAACTCCGCAGCCCTGACCGCAACAAAAAACGGAACGCCCACCGTCGGCTCGTACACCTTTACACCACTGCAACTCGCAACAACACAACAAACTGTTGCCAACGGAGTTGTTAGCGATACCGAAGCACTCGGAAAAACCGGTACCATTACCATCGGAAAAAGTTGGTCGCTCGAAAACAATGTCGAATTGCAAAATATCAACGGCGGTGACGGTTTCACAAAAGGATATATCCGAATTACCGACGGAAGCGGCACTCGAGCAACAATTGATCTGCGAAATGCCGTTACAATGAAAGATGTTATCGAAACAATTAACAATACTAACGAAATTGATGTTTCGGCGGAACTTGTTGATGACCGGATTGTTCTCACGGATTTGAGCGGCGGCGATTCGTCGAAATTTTTGGTACAAGATGTTTCGAACGGCAGTACCGCCGCATCACTCGGTTTGTCCGGGCTTACCGCGAATGAAAACGGAATGATCGTAGGAAATTCGATTTACCGGCTCGGCGAAAATATGGGTCTCAATCAACTCAATGACGGTAACGGTTTGGTTTTCGATTCCGTTTTGTCGGAAATGACGGTGTATTGTAAAGATGGTTCGATGGTAACAATTGATTTCAACCGGCGTTCGACCACGGCGGAAATTGAAGCGGGTGCACCCGAAGTTCGCCGGGAATTGACCATCGGCGATCTTCTCGAAACAATTAATAATTCTACGGACGCCAACGGAGTTGCCGGTAAAGTTCAGGCGTCGATCAGTGACGATGGACGCCGGATTGTTTTTCGTGACACAACAGAAGGAAACAACACCACGACATTCACGCAGCCAAGCGAAAATCTCAATCCGGTTTTCCGAACATTAGGACTCATCGACGTAGATTACGAATCTTCCATCACCAGCGAAGACGGAACTCTGACAACTCGTCAATTGATTGGCGGTCTTAATTCGCCGCTCATGTCCACACTCAACGGCGGATACGGACTTTCCAAAGCAACCGCCGGAGAAATCGAAGTTCAAGACCGCGCCGGTAATAAAGCCGTTTTGTCGTTCACCGAAGAAGAACTCGATTTAATGCAAACCTTTGACGATGCAGTTTATGTACTGAATTATAAACTGCAAACAGCCGAAATCGAAGTTGCCGAAGGTGAAGACCCGCGTTACGGAATCGGAATCACTGTCCGTATGAACGATGCCAAAACCGGTATCCAACTTGTTGATACAACAGGAAAAACCAACGCTAATCTGATTTTTCGGGATAAAACCGTTACAACCACAACAGAAACTCCGTCGGAAGAAGAAAACGGAGAACCTGTAACAGTTACAACAACAACCAGTCCGAACATCGCTTCGTCGTTTGGTTTGAATGTGAATTCGGCTCAGTCGAAGGTTGACGGTGGAAATATGAACCGGCAAGTCGTTTCGTATTCCACCAAACTCTCGGAATTAAACGGAGGTCGCGGTGTTACATTAGCCGGTGGAAAAATGACCATCACCGATACGGCAGGGCGGACGGCTGTCCTCTCTTTCGACGCGAAAACACATTCAACACTCGGCGATGTTATCGATACAATTAATCGAAGCAATATCAGTGTCAACGCCCGGATTAACGACGCCGGAGACGGCATTTTACTCGAAGAATTTGCCGGCGGAAGCGGCAGTTTTTCCTGTCTGGATGATAGCGTTTCAAAATTTGCCGCCGATTTGGGAATCAATAAATCCGCCAATCAGTCACAAAAAGCAGAAAACGGACATTTATACATTGACGGCAGTTCAACGTACAAAATCGAGGTTGTCGAAACGGATACACTGGATGATATTCGTAAAAAAATCAATGATGCCGGAGGTAATTTTTCCGCGTCCATTATTGCTGACGGTTCGAACACGCCGTATCGCTTGGCAATTTCCGGCAAGACAACCGGAGCAGCGGCAGGAATGAATATTGATCTTTCCTGTCTCGGTTTGGCAACGGAAAATATGACCGAAGCACAAGACGCGGTTCTTGTGTACGGTGATGCCAAGAGCTCCAGCGGTGTTGTGCTTCATTCCGGTTCGAATACGTTCAAAAATGTTGTTAGCGGCGTCGATATTACCGTGACAGGAACTTCCGATACGCCGGTTACAATAACAAGCGAAAAATCAAGCATCGATATTAAGGCTGCCCTCACACAATTCGTCGAAAGCTACAACGCGTTTCGCGAAAATCTCAATACCAATACCGCTTACGATACTGCACAGAATAAGGGCGCAATTTTATACAATAATCATGTTGCCCGCGAGTTTGACCGAACCATCACCGATGCATTGTTGAAACGGGTTTATGGAATTCCGGGAATCAATTCGTTACAATCTATCGGAATTTCGTTACGTTCCAGTATTGATGACGAATCGGTCAATCTCGAAACCGGTAAACTCACATTTGATGAAGCAGTTTTTGACGCTTTGTATGCGTCGAATCCTGACGGTGTTCAGGAGTTTTTCTTTAAAGAACAGGAAATTTTGGGAGATGACGGAAAAGCAACAAAGATCACTTCCGGTTGGGCACAAACATTCATGGATGCAGCCAACTCGTTGGTGGATTATGACGGAATGGCTTACCATGAACGTGATACACTTGATCTCAAAATCACCAAAAACGAAGAACGTATCGCGTTTATGGAAGAACGGCTTTTAGTGAAACGGCAAATGATGCTCAATAAATTTTACGCAATGGAACAGGCAATGGCACAAATGTCTTCGGATATGAATACCGTCTCCTCTATTGCCTCCTCATGGTCGTCTAATTACAGCAGCACAAGCAGCTAATTAAGAATTGACAATTGAAAATTGAAAAATTTTTTGACCGTCAACTTTCCACTTCCTATTTCATACTTCCCACTCTCCATTATCAACTCTCCACTCTCAACTCAATATGCAGCCCAAACAGTCGATCCGTCAAAACTATCTTCAAGCGGAAGTTCACACGGCGACACCGCAAAAACTTCAACTTTTGCTGGTGGAAGCGGCGATCAAGAATATCCATCGGACAAAACAGTTTTGGAAAGATCAACGTTACGACGACGGAATTGAAACTCTTGCCCGTGCACAGGATATTGTTGCGGAAATTCTTTGTTCTCTTGATCGGGAAGGCAGCCCGGATATTGCTAAAAAGTTAGCCTCGATTTATCTTTTCATTTTCCGCCGTCTTGCCGAAGGCGGCATGTCGCATGATGAACAAAAACTAGATGATGCGTTGCGAGTTCTCAATTCGGAACGGGAAACCTGGCGGCTTGTTTGCGAAAAGTTCGGTGCAACAGCCGGCGTGCCTCAATCGCCGAATGGAGGAACAAAACTTGATCTTTCAACTCTTGTTCCGCCGCGCCAGACAACAGCAGGAACCACAACCTTTTCCCGTCCTTCTTTTACTCAAGGCGTTCGTCCGATTGGAACATCCGGCGGAATCCAGACTGACAGTTCACTTGCCGGAGCCAAAGGAACAACTCCCGATCCGTTACCCGGACAAACTACCGCATTATCTCAGGGTTCCGGTGTTGCAAATCACGGCTCCGGGAATTCCGGTACAGGAAAGAGCTGGGATGCGTAGAACAACAATTGAAAACGTTCCTATTGTCTGAACTTTAATTCAACTGATTAACCTGATTGTTCTGATTTTTTAGTAATTGTCTATTTTGTTTTTCATGTTTGCGCGCAAAGACGCAAAGAATCAAACGAGCATCTTTATCATATTCGGTTATCAATTTCATTGTGGCGTTTTTTCATTTTAGAGGATTTTT
>JAISQH010000639.1 GCA_031274385.1 Planctomycetaceae bacterium
GCAACAATCTGCCTCACCCAATGCAAAATTCCAAACACCAACATCGAATTCAACAAAATAACCACACAAGACAACTTCCAAAATGAACTCATCAAACTAATCAACACCACCAACGACTCAAATTAACCTTGTAGACAGTTCCAATTGACCAAAAAAGTCACAAAGAACGTGTCAGTCGGAACTTAGAAAAAAACGATCTGGAACTTCGGTCTAAACAACAAAGAACTTCCTACGCTAGTGATAAAATAATAACTGAATGGAAACTGCGTGAACGGGTACTATAAGGTTATGTTTGTGGGGGATTTACGGGCTACTAAGGTTGTTTTTGTAAAAAAAAATAAGGTTTGTTTTACTACCGCGTTGCCAATTTTCACTGATATATTACTGAATTATCATACAATTATATTTCATGCGACGCTGTAAATACAAGCATTTCACAAAAAACGGTGTACAAAAAAATTAACACAAACGGATTAGGAATTGTTTTTATGTTGTTAAGACAAACTATTCGGGCAGTGTTGCCGTTTGACCATCATTGACATAAGCCAGTTTAACCATGATGTCCATGATGTCCGAGTATTTGTCTGCCGGTACGGTGGCGGCAATTCCATGTACGGAACCGTCACCGAACAAAAAGTTAATAGTTCCCGAATGGCGACTTCCGAACAACATTGATTTTCCCGAAAACAATCGAAACACCGCTTGAATTTTCAAAATTCCCGGTTAAAATAAGTCGAAAGTTTGCCATGATTGAGAAAAATGATGTTGAAATGTTACAGATAGCCGAAGAATATCCGATTGTTCGTAACGCGTTTGCGGATCCGCTGGTTCATGAAGCGGTTCAAGAGTTTCGACGGTTCCAGGCTGATCCCCAGATGCAGGAGTTGGAGCGGCAACGCAAATAGTTCCTACTCGATCTCCAATTAGGACTCAATGCCGCAAAAACCGAAGGAAGAGCCGAAGGGAAAGCCGAAGGGATTATCGAAGGGATTATCGAAGGCGAAGCGCGAGGCGAATTAAAAAGCCGAGTCGATGATATTTTGGGACTCTTGAACGATAATTTTGAGCAAATTCCTCAGCACATTGTTGATTCATTAAATCAACAAACCGATGCGGCGGTATTGAAATTACTGTTACTTCGCGCCTCAAAATGTGCATCGTTGGACGAATTCGCTGCCGAATTGTAAATCGGAATAAATTGTAAGTTGTTCGGGACACCCATTTGTTGTTTCCGAACACCTTACTTTGTTGGCGTCAGAAAGATTGATTGAGTGGAGAATTTTACAATGCAAACAAATGATTTTGAATTGCCAGAAGATTCTGTTGAAATGGTACGCGCCATTCGACAGAAAAGTTATGAAGAAACGAAGGGTATGACTCGTGAAGAGTTCCGTGAATATCATCATAAAAAATTTATGAAATGTGAAGAATATCGAAAACAGTTTCTTGAACGGGAAAAAGAAAAATCTCTCAATCGCTAGGTTTGCGGTTTTTCAGGAACACGTTGGCAGTCAAACCAATCGTAACTAAAATTAGAAGTCGTTGATATTTTCTTGAAAAAAGACTCAACTGTTCAATTATTGGAACTTAAAATAAGCAAGAAGGCTCGGAAATCGGCAGCCGATTTTATTTATTCTGAATTTCCAAAAACGGAACACAAATTTTTTAACGATTATTGTGCTGATATTCCTTCTCATTTTTCTTTGTATTACAACCCATATTTTATTGGGAAGTTACGTTGCGATTTACTTTGGTTTCGGACCGCCGGATTGGAGAACCGCTCTGAATCAGGTTATTGATTTTCCGCGTTTTCAGGATTATTGGAGTATTTTTCGAACTCGTATTTCGAAGTTGCCGGTTTTCCGAAAAAAAAATCCGCCTTCGTCATCTGTTGAAAATTCCCATTCCGGTTCCAACACAACATCGGGAAAGACAACACCGCAGCAGACAGGTCTTAATTTCAATAGTTCAAATAGTTTCAATAAATACGGTGAAATCTCCGACCGGTTTCCGAACCAAGAAAATTCCGGGAACGAATTTACTTCTATTTTCACGGATCAAGAGACTCAAGATTGGCTTGTTCAAGAGGGACATGTTGAAACATTCCTTTTAAAACTGAACCTTGTCATGTTGAAAAGCGGTATTTTTTCTGCGGAGCTTGACGAGCGGATTCGATTGTTGCGTGGAACGATGACTCCAGATGATGTTCATGAATTTCTCAATGAATTAAAAAACGATTGCCGGAATTATTTGGAATCTCAGGCGGATATTACCGAACAGATGAAAAAGCGGTTGGACGAATTTGGTGTTCTCAAAAATCTTGCTGAAGAGATTGACTATGCCAATATGGAGCAATCGGCTCAAATTGAAACAACATTGAACAATCTCGACTATCTTGATCTGAGCAACAATCCCGAAGAAAATGCGCTGCGTCTTATTAAAGAGATTTCCAGTCTTCGTTTAGTCAGGAATCGCTTGCGGGACATGCAAAACCGTACTTTTATCCATATTATTTTCAGCGAAAAACGCGAAGAAACGATCCCAACGCAATTTTTTATTGACGAAAATTCCGGTATTTATAACAGAATTGGCATTGAAATGAACATCAGTCAGTGGTGGAAACAAAAACTTCACGAGAAAAAGCAGATTACTTTTGCGTTACTGGATTTTGTCAAATTTGGCGAAGCGAATGAGGAACACGGTATTACCGTATGCAATCAAGTGCTCAAATTTTTCAGCGGTGTCCTCAAAGAACGGTTTGATCCGCAAGATTTGATTGGGATTTATTCCGGCAATTGCTTTTTAGTAGCAACAATCAGCAGCAGTCCCAAAAAAACGATTGCTGAAATTGAACGAATCCGCCAACGGTTTGAAAAAACGATTTTTCGGTTTAGAGGCAAGGAGACGATGCGTTTGCAATTAACGTGCGCGATTACGGAGGCACTTGGCACGCAATCGAAAAACGATGTACTGGCGGCATTGGAAAAAACGCTTGTTGCGGCTAAAAAAGCCGGAAGAAATCATACTTTCTATTATGTACCCGGACCGCTGGGACATTCGCCGGACAAAATCGACGCTCCTGATTTTGGCGAAGAAGAAATTAAAATTGACCTTGCTTAATACGAGACACCGTTATACGAGTTTTAGTAAAAAATATTTTTTACATAAGTTCCCACTTTTTGCCGATTTTCTCTAAACTTTTTCCGATAAAAAAATACGAGGATTCTATTGAAAAAAGCGATAAATTCTGGTATAGTAACGGTATGATCTTTGACAATTAGTTTATTTGTGCGTCCAGTAATGGTAGTATGGAATTTCCTACCCCGTTAAAATCGTTATAACGTGAAAAAAGTCGGACTAACCGAACATAACCTACATTATCGGACATTCGAAAATTGCTCAAATCGTTGTAAAGAATGGTACGGAACAGGAATATTACTTTACGTTTGACGGTCACGGAAGTACAAGGGCGTTAACTGATCTTGCTGGCGCAATTCTTGAACTCTACGCCTTCGACGCCTATGGTAACGCCATTGGCTTCAATCCTGCCGAAGCATTAACTGAATTCTTGTACAGTGGCGAGCAATTCGATTCAAAAATCGGGCAGCAGTATTTGCGTGCAAGATATTATGATCCTACTACAGGTAGGTTCAATCGGCTTGATCCGTTCTTTGGGAATGTGAATGATCCACAGAGTTTACATAAATATTTGTACACTCATGCTGACCCGGTTAATGGGATTGATCCAAATGGCGAGTTTGTTGTTGCTGGATTGGCAGGTTTTTTAGTTGGATTTGCTGTGTACAAAGGTTTAAATGCTGCCAAAGACAGCAAAGACCTCGCTACTGGTGGATTTCTTGCAAGCAAAATACATGCCTTTGCACAATATTCACTTTTTCGAACTACAGTAACTTTATTAAGTGGAATTGCTGGAAATCTATCGACAATGGCACTATATGAAATGATCGCAGCACTAGGATTTGATTTTCGCCCTCTATGGGTTAACGGAAGTTTTCCCGACGGGACAAAAAACATACAGAAATCTATTTTGATTGATAATGTGTATGAAGTTTTGCAGAATCATGTTGATAAAAGTGCTTTGACACCAGAACAAAAAGCCGCTGCAAAGATCGAAGCAAAAAATATTGCTATTGCGTATGTTAATGGAATTCAAACATTTGCAAAAGACCGTAATTTACTTTCAGGTACTTCAGATGATACATGGTATGGTATTACAAATAGAAATCCTATCTCTGCATGGATGACCAACAGAGGGAATTCCGATACAAAATGTGAACAATGGGCCAATCATACTCTGGCTTCCATTCCGACAGGTCAGTATTGGGAAAAGATGGAGCATTGCAACTACACGCCATTTGGAGATATTACCCTTGCTGAATTTATGCATACATTTGTTTCTGTTGGTCTAAAAGGTGAAGACCATGCATTTGTATTTGATGGTTGGGCGAGTGGAATGCCATTTGTATATAGGGCTGATGTGTATTTTGGATATCACAAAAAAGGCATCATTGGATGGGATACAAACCAATAATCATATAATGCTGCTACTTAAATGTTAGATAAAAAACAAAAAACATTTCTTTCGTATGTTTTAGATTGGTTATGGTTGATATTGTACATATTGTTCATATCGAGCATAATAATTTACTCTTATTTTACACGAGTTGTTCCACAAATGGAGGAGGTTAGGTTGCGTCAAGAGAATATTGCCAATCCTGCCCAACATCCGACTGACGAGCCGAAAACGCAGGACAAAAAAACAAAATCGGAGGAAAATAAGCGATGATTTTTCCCGCCAAGTGATCTTTGACAATTAGGTTTATGGGAACTTCTAAAAACCGAGACTAACCACGAAACACACGAAATTTCACGAAAAATAAAATTGTCGTAAATCATTTATAATAAAAAGGTTATAACAAAAAATTCTTTCGTGTATTTTTGTGTTTTTCGTGGTTAAAAAAGAGTTTTTAGAAGTTGCCT
>JAISQH010000641.1 GCA_031274385.1 Planctomycetaceae bacterium
CATTGATTTTTCCCAAATCGCCTGTTCCAGACTCGCAACAAAAGCACTTTGCAAGTCTTTACTTTTACTGCTTCCTGCAGAGGAATATTCTTCTTCGATTTTCTTTTCGATTTCTTTGATTTGATTTTGATAACCAATAATTCTCGGATCGTCTTCTTTCACCAACGTTTTTTTCAACGAAGCAACTTGTTCTCTCAAGTCAACCAATCTTGTTTGCAACATTCGCAACATCGGATCATTTTCAATGGCTCTGGCTAACATGGATGGCGGAATGTTCATTCCTTCCGAAATGGTTTCTTTGAGCATTTTTTCTTCTGACCGCAACGATTCCAATTTTGATTCGTTCAGATAAAGATCACGAAGAATAGATTCGCCCTGATTCAAACCGCCGGACAATCCGTCTTTACTTGCGGCTCCGCCTTGTTGCGCCGCCTTCTCCATTCCGTTACGAATTTCATCCTGAAGCAGCCGTGCCGACGCTCTTTGACGATTCAATTCCAGATTTAATTGGGTAAGTAATTTGAGATTCCACTCTTGAGTCCGGTCAGCATAATAATCGAAAAAAGCACTGACAACGCTATTAACAATTTTCTCCGCATCTTCTGCCACTTCCATTTCAATTCCGAGCGTTACCATTTCCGATTTTCCCTGAGTCTGCAATTTCAAGGCTTTAGAAAGCCAACCGACCTTATCTTTTTGCTTTTGTACATGAGGGAGGTGAGCCACATCAGGATTTTCCAGTGCCTTTTCAATAATCAACGGACTGCGGATAATCGCAAATTGTGTCTGGACATAAGCATCGTACTGTTGCTGTAGTTTTTCGTCAAAAATGAAATACGGCTTTTGAGAAAGAATTTGCATATAAGCCGTTGCCTCATACCGAATCGGAAACGAAACATAAAGAACCGCAAAAGCAACTGACGCCATAACAATACCAAGCGGCAATGCCCATTTCCAAGTCCGCTTCAGACCGGAAATGACCAGCAAAATCATAATCTGCGGTGTTATCTTAACCGACTCGACCGAATCAATGGTCGGTTTCGTTCTGCCTGACGAGGCAAAATCTTGTCCGTAATAAGGATTTTGCGGCATCGCCATCGGGTCCGAAGTACCACTCGGAACCATGTCGTTATTTTGAGGTGTATTATTTTGGGACATGTGATTTACTCCAAAACAGTTTGGAATTTCTCAAATGAAGTGAAAAAACAAAAACAAATAAGTTCGGTTAAACAGGTTACTTTCTTTATAATTCCTAAAATCATCGCGGTTTATGAAAAATAAAACGGATTAGAGTTGGGAATAATTCAACCACGATTGCTAAATTTCAACTTTACGAAAAACTCTTCCCAAATAATATACAAACGCAACAAATATGCCAAATGCCACAAAAATCATAAAAATTCCGGCGATTTCATCGGCTACCACAGCGGGATTCCTGTTTTCCGGTGTAATACCGGTAATAAATTCATTGAAATCAAGTAAAAGAATACCGGTCATTGCAATACGAGCCGCATTGACAAACAACGCTATCGGAATCGAAATAATCAAAATGAAAATATTTTGCCACCAGGGTCTTTTGATAAGCAAAATCGTGGCAAAGGAAATAGCGAAAATACTAATCAAAAAACGGATACCGCTGCACGCTTGTTCGACGGCTAAATCCATTGTACTCAATCGGATTGTGTTTTTAATGGGAATTGCCGGTTCTCCGAGAATTTGTAACAACACCGCCGCAAATTGAGCGGCAAATTGTTGTAAGTTGTGACGCATCAACACTTCAAAACGCCACGGCAACTGGAACATGAAAATCAAAAATAACAACGAAGGAAGTGCCCAAAAGAAGACCCGATTGCCATAGAAAAACCACACAACACCTAAAATCCAGAAGAGAAGCGACCATTGATCTAAGGCGTCCATATATTGATTTGCCGCGTAAAACCGCATAATGCAACAAATGAGAATCGGAAACAAGCCGATCCAGGTTAATCGGTAATGAGTTCCCGGATAGGTATCGAGGCGGAGATAAAGGAACAACACCACAAGCGGCAGAACAAAAAATCCGTGACCGTAATCTAATTGTGTGTACCACGCATAGACAATATCGCAAAGGGAGGGCCAAAACGCAAAAAGGGACAACGGCAACATCACAAGGCATAAAATAAGAAAACGAGTCCGCTCAAATGCCTTATCAATTGCTGTGGGTTGTGACCAGACCGGTGTTTTGAATTCGGTAACTGACGGAGTTGTTGTTGTTGTTGTTGTGGAAGCCGTCTTGGACGGAGTTGACATGGTTGGAGCCGACATTTCCTGAGATAATTTATCTGCCGCCGAACCGGACTCCGAAGCCGAATCGGTTGTTGAATCAGACGCTTTTTTGGAAGAAACCGAAGGCGTTTCCCGACGAGGCGTAAAACCGGTTGAAAAACTGCCATGCCGAGTTTTTTTCTTCGGCGCATTGGGAACCTCCGCATCAAAATGGTGATGTGATTCTTCCGTCTGGTCGGATGTTGGCGGTATTTCAAAGGATCGATTATTTTCGTTGTCCGTCATGATAATGAGGAATTTCTTAGAACTTCTTAAAAAACAAAAAAGGAAATGTCCGCGTAAGTCTTTGGAACCAAAAGATTATACAAAAAAATTATACAAAAAATACACAGAAAACTCTGCCCGAACATTGTTTTTAATCCGGTTCCGCCCAAACGAACCAAAACATTTAGTCGCCTATTATAAAGCAATCTATTCAAATTGCAAAGAATTAGATTATAATAAATTAACTTTTTTTTGAGAAAAAAAGTTTTCGGAAAAAAATGAATGAGTGTCCTATTATAGATTATGTTTTCCTATCGGGCAAAAAATTAAAATAAAAATGACAAAATTTGATGATTGCCGGGACTTCTCAGCATGGTCAAAATCCGGCGGCGAATGGGTTCAACTGCCATTGTGCAAGCATTTACCGGAAACTTGGGCAATCTCGTTGAATACGAGCAAAGTTGATTTTAACTAACAACCAACTAATTTAACTAATTTAACCAATTAAAAACTTGTGCGAAAAAACTACGATATTATTGACGGTCGGCTTCAGCCTGTGGAAGACGAGAACTCGAAAATTCAGGTATTTGTCAATCCGAACGAAACGGAACGCCTTTATCTTATTGGTGAACTGAATCTTGACGAACACACGTTGAGTAGTGCGCTTGATCCTGACGAGTTATCCCGTGTTGAGTTTGAACCGACGCATGTTGCTATTATTTTCAAACGTCCCCGCCATTATTCTGAAGGCGACGATTTTTTATTCCGGGTTTCTTCGATGGGGCTTTACCTTTTCAAGGATCGGCTGATTGCGGTCATGAGTGACGATATTATGTTTTTTGATCGCGGCAAGGATGTTTCCAATATTACCGGCGGACTTCATGAATTGTTGCTTCGGCTGATTGCCCGATCGATTTCGCAGTTTCTCGGTCATATCCGGGCAATCAGCATGATCGTGGACGAACTGGAAAAGAAACTGGAAACAACAATGAGCAATAAACATTTATTGCATTTGTTCAAATTGAGTCAAAGTATGACGTATTATTTGAGTGCGATTTCGACGAACGGCGTTTTGATTGACAAATTGCGCGGTTATTCCGGCAAGATCGGTTTTACGCCGGAGCACAACGAATTGCTGGAAGATTTGAATGTTGATAACACGCAATGTTTTAAGCAGGCGGAAATTTATTCGGTTATTATGGCGGGCATGATGGATGCTCGTGCTTCGGTTGTCAGTAACAATTTGAATATGCTGATGAAGCAGCTCACGGTGTTATCGATTGTATTCCTTCCGCTCAATGTGATTGCCAGTATTTTCGGCATGTCGGAATACACCACCTTCACACAACCAATTCCGTGGCCCATTTCCTACGGGTTGTTTGCACTTGGTCTTGTCGGCATTGGTTATCTGACTTACGGAATTTTGAAACGTACCGGTCTTGATTGATCATTTTGTAACTCTTCACGGACATTTCATCTCATCTGATCAAAAAAGATAAGGCGATTATCCTTTTTACACTTTAAAATTTGCTTTCACGTGTTACGGTTAGGCGGTTAGACTTTGAGGCATTAGGCTTGCTTTTCAAACGCCTGTTGCCTCAAGCCTCATTGCCTGCGTGAAATCGAAAACCGAAAACTCAAGTACAAAGAGTCTACCGGTTTTTAAAAGAAGCGGGACTGTAAGCCGGGTTCTGTTCTCCGGTTGAAAAAACCGGAGCGGCGATCATTTATCTGGGAGACCGGTTACCCGATTCCTCAAGCAGTCCACCCGGATCTGATAACGGCTCGGACAGCCTTGATCCTGTTTGACTTTGCTCCCGATGGGGTTTGCCATGCCGATTCGGTTACCCGAATCGCGGTGAGCTCTTACCTCGCCGTTTCACCCTTACCGGCTTGCCGATACATCTATTTTATAAAATAACCGGTTTGCCGGCGGTATCCTTTCTGTTGCACTTTCCCTGACCTTACGGTCGGCGGATGTTATCCGTCATCGTGTCCGATGGAGCCCGGACTTTCCTCCACTCAAAATGAGCAGCGACCGCCCGTCCCGCTTTTTAATCTTAAAGGAACTTCTAAAAACCAAAACTAACCACGAAACACACGAAATTTCACGAAAAATACAAATGTTGTCAATCGTTTATAAAAAAAAGTGATAACAAAAATTCTTTCGTGTTTTTTTGTGTTTTTCGTGGTTAAAAAAGAGTTTTTAGAAGTTGCCT
>JAISQH010000671.1 GCA_031274385.1 Planctomycetaceae bacterium
TTTTCTTCACGATGGGCACTTACGACAAAATAATCATGCTGTTTCAGATTCAATCGCAGCAGAATATCTGATGCCTTGATTTTATTCATGTAATGATGCAGTACCTCATACATCGGACTGCCGGTTTTGATCACACGGTCCGACGGCAAACCTTCGCGAAGAAGATATTCCCGCGAAATATCGCTGTACGGCATGTTGATATCGCTGATGTGATCAACGATTTTGCGGTTGATCTCTTCCGGAACGCGCTGATCGAAACAACGGTTTCCCGCTTCCATGTGAAAAACCGGAATCTTGCGGCGCTTCGCGGAAATTGCGGCAAGGCACGAGTTCGTATCACCGAGAATCAGCACGGCGTCCGGATTCATTTCTGCAAGCAGCGCATCCGTTTTCGCAATGACCTGTCCGATGGTTTCAGCGGGCGTTGCTCCGGCGGCGTCAAGAAAATAATCCGGCTTGCGAATCGCCAGGTCTTCAAAAAAGATTTGGTTGAGTTCGTAATCGTAGTTCTGTCCGGTATGCACGATCTTGTGATCGGTATAACGGTCGAGCGTCGCCATGACTCTCGAAAGACGGATGATTTCGGGACGCGTCCCGACAATAGTTGTAACTTTCATGCTTGTTCCACCGGTAAATAATAAGTATCGGGTTGTTCTTTGTTAAAAATTTCGCTTGACCAGAAGAGCGTGATCAGTTCGGTATCGCCGGTGTTAGTGATGTTGTGCGTATAACCCGGTGGAATTTCAACAATATGGTAATCTTCACCTTTGACCGGAAACTTGATGACCTCCGTGCCGAAAATATGACGAAACCGAATAACCGCCTCACCGCTAATGACCATGAACTTTTCGATCTTCGTGTGATGATAATGATTGCCGCGTGTGACGCCCGGCTTCGTTCGCGACACAAACATCTGCCCGAACGATTGCGACTTGACAAGTTCCGCCAGGTTGCCGCGATTGTCGGTATTGACCGGCGGAAAATATGTCCAACGTTCCTGCGGCACATACGACATGTACGTTGCGTAAAGCTGTTGATTAAAACGCTCCGACATATCGGGAATCATCAACGTCGTTTGCATGTCGCGGAAAAAACGGATTCGCGAGACCAGATCGCCGAGTGTGATTGTTGTTGCCGGGATCGGGTCAGGATCGACAAGAAAAGAATCCCGCTGCGGCGAGTCCTCCATTTCTTTCAGAAACGCCGCAACAACGTCGTCAATGTATGCCAGTTTGACAACATAATCCGGGTCACTGATCTGAACCGGTAAATCGTTGGCGATGTTGTGACAAAACGTTGCCGTGACGGAATTATAATTCGGACGGCACCATTTGCCGAACAGATTTGTCAGCCGGAAAACCGAAAGTTTCGCACCGGATTGTTTTGCCCAACGTTCGAGTATCTTTTCCCCATGCCGCTTACTTTGACCATACGGATTATCAAGTGTTGCCTGAATTGAGGAACTCATCATGACATGCGGTTTGCGGTCCGATTGCTGCATCAGATCAACTAACGTTTGTGTGAGTCCGGCATTTCCGGTTTCAAATTCTTCAGGCTTTTCCGGACGGTTGACTCCGGCAAGATGAAAAATCACATCAGCCCGTGCGGCAAATTTCTGCAAATCGCTTTCCGGTGTGCCGAGATCGAACGTATCAACGGCAACATCCTCCCGACGCTGCAAATGAGCGTACAAATTCTTACCAAGAAAACCGGCGGCGCCGGTGACAAGGATATTTTTCATCATCACGTTCCTGCTATTTTCCTTTTCGTATGTTGGGCGGCAGTTCGTCCTGAATTTCATGGAGCGAACAGAGAAGTTCCGTCATTTCCTCTTCATTGAGCTGCGTTGTGTTGTGCGAGTGATAATCATACAATTCGCTGACCCGTTCGCTCCCTTCGGAAAAATACCTGTCGTAGTTCAGGTCACGGTTATCGAGCGGCACACGAAAGTAATTGCCGAGGTCTTCCGCTTTGAGTTTTTCCTCGCGGGTAAGCAACGTTTCATAAAGTTTTTCGCCGTGCCGCGTGCCGATCACTTTGACCGGATTGTCTGCATTAAAAATCTTTTTGACGACTGCCGCAAGTGTGGCAAGAGTGGCCGCAGGAGCTTTTTGCACGAACAAATCCCCCGGCAAACCGTTTTGAAACGTGTAAAGCACGAGATCAACGGCATCATCAAGGCTCATCATAAAACGGGTCATTGCCGGATCGGTCACGGTAATCGGCAAGCCGTCTCTGATCTGCTGAATGAACAGCGGAATGACCGAACCGCGCGACGCCATGACGTTGCCGTAACGTGTCGCACAAATCGTACATCCTTTTTGAACAGCCACACGCGATTTGGCAAACGCGACCTTTTCCATCATCCCCTTGCTCAGCCCCATCGCGTTGATCGGATAGGCGGCTTTGTCCGTACTGAGAACAACGACGTTTTTGACGCCGCCGTTCATGGCGGCATTGAGGACGTTATCGGTTCCAAGCACGTTGGTTCTCACCGCTTCCAACGGATAAAATTCGCAGGACGGCACCTGCTTGAGCGCGGCGGCATGAAACACAAGGTCGGCACCGGTCATCACATCGTCAAGCCCTTCGCGATTCCGCACGTCGCCGATATAAAACTTCAGTTTGTCGTTTTTGTACTGATGCCGCATGTCGTCCTGTTTTTTTTCATCGCGGCTGAAAATACGGATTTCACGAATGTCCGTTTCCAGAAACCGGCGGAGAACTGCGTTCCCGAAAGAACCTGTCCCGCCGGTGATGATGAGGGTTTTGTTGTTGAACATGATAAGATTCACTTTCGATAATAATTCAAAGTAGCTTTAGTGATACTGTTTAAGTACTTCCATAAACAGTCTTTTGTTGTCCTCAATAACATCAGGGTTACAACGTTCTGCTTCACCATATTCATGAGCTTTTCGGGAAATTTCAGCAAATTCTCTTTCATCCATATCAATATATTTCTGGATTGCCTGAGCATATCCATTTATATCTTCAAGTGGAACGACATTACCAACACCATGTTCTTTCAGATTTTGCCAGGGCGTTTGATCGCTGATAACAACAGGACATCCGGCTGACAATGCCTCGCCGATCACATGCCCGTAATTTTCCGTAAGTGTCGGCAAGACAAAAACATGATGAGCAGCCATGATATTCCCGACCTCCCAAGGATTCACGTCGCCGCAAAACGTGACATGAATATTATCGGGAAGTTTAGTGACAATATTTTGACACATTGCAATGTAATTTTTTTCCTGTTGAGTATATGTTCCGAAAATATCAAAACAGACTTTTCCTTGAAGAAAACGTAATACTTCGATGGCAACATGGAGTTGTTTTATAGGATGTAATCGCGAAAGAAAAATCAGTTGAATTTCTCCCTTTTTTTTCACCGGGCGGTTTGTATCTCTGGGTAACATTGGTCTCAAATCTCTGGCAATTTGGATGACCGGATTTTTTTCACAACCATATTTTTTCAAAAATGACTCAATTGCATATCTTTCCAACGGCGCACTTGCTTGCCAGAAAATATTTTTTGTCATGGAAAATATTTTTGAAAATCTTGCATAATATTTCTTTTTCAATACTTTCAATGAGATCGCGTTTTCTGAAAGCTCTCCTCGCGGAGCTAATACAACCGGTTTATTAGGAATAAGCCCCCAACATCTCCACCAAAGCGGTTTGATTGTAAACAATGGGTCAAAAAAACTGTTAAGATACAATATGTCATAAGGAGTTTTTTTTATTAATTGCCTTACATAACGACTATAACACATCTTTTCAGAGAGATAGAAAACCTCCGCATTTCCTGTTTTTTGCCATTGATCGGGAATCGTTGAATCAAAAGAAGTCGTATTTCCCAAATCATGGTTTGGAGTGATAATCTTGATTTGAAAGTCATTACTTAAATGTTCCACAAGTCCAACTAATGAACGCACTGGTCCGCCAGCATTGACTGCAGGAAAATAATAGCGAACAGGAATAAGAATTACAGGTTTTTTCATTTAATGATTACCTTTGAGTTTACTGTTTTTTTTCTGTAAACAGCGCATAAAATCAAACAAAACCAAGTGGACATTCCAAGTAATGTCGAGGGCGAAAACAAGGTTCCTTCCCCGAAATTGGATAGTAATGGTGTGATACCCAATAAAATTACCTCGGAATTTTCCGAAAAAATAGGTTTTAAATACAGGAAGAGAAAGTACAGAAAAATAAAGCTCCCCACAATTCCAATTTGGGCGAACAGAGCAAGCATTATAAAACCGACTTCCACAGTCGCACCAATCGGTATAGATGTTCCAGGTATATAGGAGATATTGCCGATTTCCATATCACCATAAGGTAAACCGAACCCATTGCCGAACAATGGATGTGTCACAATTGCATCCTTAAATGACTGAATTTGACCAGAACGACTATGAAGCCCTGATTCATTTAATTCCTCCATGGAAAATGACGAAACAGTATCGGTCTTCATCAATTTTTGAATTGCATATTCCGACAAAGCATCCCATAAAACGAAAACAGTAAGATAAATTCCTATTATCACAAACAGGATTTTTACCATCACCTCCTTCTTTTTCCAGTAAAACAAATGATCACAATCTTTGGCACCTAATGATAGTGATTTAATCCACATAACACACCAAGTAATAACCTGGGATGTGACCACCAAGAGCATAGCAGTTCTGGATTGCGTTGCAAGTAATATCCAAACTGCTATGCAAAACAGGATGTTTTCTTTGATAACGTTAGCCTTCAAAACACGAGGGAGTAAAATGGACAAACCGATTGCTAAAAACGGTCCTAATACTTGCGAGTGGTTAAGCACGCCTCTGAAAAGATTATTTCCAATATATCCCCCTGGTAAAATGATAAACGGAATACTGGCAATCACAACGGCAATCCACACAGAGGACAGGAACCTTGTCCATTTGGAAAAAGGAACTGGAATAACCCACAGGGTAAAAGAAAGAATAAGCACGATGTATACGAACTGAACCAGCTTCATGATTGATATCATTGCATAGTCACTAAACATTGCAACGGCAAGGCAAACCATAAAGAAAATCATCAGTGTGAAGATGGCTTTTCTTAATTGCACTGATAACATTGTCTTAACTTGTTGTTTTACTGAAAAATGGATGGTGAAAAACAACACAACAAAGGGGTAAATAAAACGTAATAATAACAAAACTGATTCACTACCACTTCCATCTGCACCTGAAGTGTTTCCAACAAACATGAAGAGCGAAATTAAAAAAAGAGATTTGACACTATTTTCAAATTTCGACAGCCCCCA
>JAISQH010000114.1 GCA_031274385.1 Planctomycetaceae bacterium
ATGATTGTTACCGCACTTTACGTACTTGTAAAAGTACACCGTCAATCGAATTGATCCGTTTTTTGTACCATTTACTATTTACAAATATTTTTCATAGGGTTCAATTAATATGAATCAGTTTGTACTTATTGTTTCTATTTTTATCGGATTAACTGTTTCTTCAAAATTTTTGATGGCAGAAGAAAGTCCGTCTTTATCAGTAATAGAAAGTTTTTCAAAATTATCTTTGACTGAACAAAAAAAACTTTTAGCCGAAAAATTTCAAAAGCGGATGGAATTTGCAGAAAATTTATTCTATCGCAGTGAAAACCGTGCAGAAATATGTCAAAACAATAATGGAGCACCGGGTGAACGTATTGGGGATTCTTTTTCTCAACGGCATTTTGCCCATTGGCAATTAAAAAATGATTATCAATATGACATAGAGTTTTTTGAACCGCCCAAAGAGGAACCTTTAATGTGGGCAACTGCAAATTGGAACGCTCAAGAGGGGGAATGTAAAAATATTGTCAAGAATGAATCTTTGGGTAGAGTATTCGGACGTGTTGATACAAAATTCGATGAGGCGGTTCTTCCTAATGATGCATACACTTTTTGGTTACAAGGCGGTTCGTCGGAATCATATCCGCAACCTCACTACATGTTTCTTCACTTTCTGGAACACCAAGACGATTGGAATATTGTAACACCTTTTGAAGATAATAAGATACAGATTTCCGTTAATTTTACTCCGAAATCAAAAAAATCTTCCGATCTTTCCGGCAAAGGGAATATTATCACCGTTATTGATCCTGAAAAAAATTATATGCCGGTTCGTGGAAATATTCGCGGAGATATAACTCTTTCTAATGGAAACAGTATTTGGTGGATGGTAGAATTTATAGTACAACAAAGCGAATTAAAAAATAATGACATCTGGATGCCGGTTTTATTGAAAACAATTGCATCAAGTAACGTTCAATCCCACGCAGTTACTGTTGCAACTTTTAAAATTACGGAGATGAAACAAGGAAAAGTAACAAAATCCGACGTAACATTCCAATTTCCAGAAGGTACGGAGGTAATAGATGCCATCAAAGGTGTTTCCTATAAAACTGACGCGAACGGTGAACCGATAGAATCGACGATTCAAGCACTTTACGGACTTGATCCGTCTCAAGTGAAATTGCCGGAACTGCCGAAACGAAAAATCAATATTTTCTTTATTGTTATTGGTATCTTAATGATTGTTACCGCACTTTACGTACTTGTAAAAGTACACCGTCAATCGAATTGATCCGTTCTTTGTACAATTGCGGACAGACCGAATCGTTATTCCATTTGATTCGCGGCGTCTCCGAGACCGGTGATAATTTCCCGAAGAATCGCTTTGGCGTCGATTTGGGTAACAACATCAATATTATGGGGCCACTCCGGTATGTTACGCAAATCAAAAACCGTCATTCCGCGAGTCAAATGTCCTTCCGTTTCAATATCAACCGCCATCTCCTGCGTCTCGAACCATTCAGGATGCGTCATCACAATATAAGTAACCAAATCGTGTATGTGAATTCCTTCAAGAGCATAACATTGCCGATAAGCGTTGAATGCCGGTAAAATCATGCTGCGAAGTAATTGTCCCAATTTGTAAGTTTCGCTGGGAAGCCGGTCAAGATGGGAGAGCGTGAACATGACCTGGTTGGTCACGTCCAACGGAACCAGCGTTTTGGTACAAGGCGCATGAAAAACCATTCGCGCCGATCGGACATCGGCAAAAATGTTAAATTCCGCACACGGAGAGACGTTGCCGCGCCCGGTGGTTGTGCCGCCGGTAATATAAAGATGGCGAATCATTCGCGGCAATTCAGGATCACGAACCATCGCACGGGCAATATTGGTCAACGGTCCCATACAAATAATCATAATATTTTCCGGGTCACTTCGAATCGTGTCGCAAATGACTTTTTCCGCCGGATGTTGCGACCGGAGTTCCGCAACCGGTAACGGCGTACCGCCAAGACCGTCAATTCCATAAACATGCCGAAAATCAACCGGCGGAGGTTCATCGGGTTCACTGCCCATGCCAAGTCGGGGAAGACGGGGCGGGTCAAGAAATTCAATAATTGCCTGAAGATTTTTCGCCGCCAACGGAGCCGGTACGTTGCCGCCGACACTGGTAATCGCAACAATCTCAATCGTCGGATCAAACACCGCCAAACAAAGCGCCATTGCATCGACAACTCCGGGATCGACATCAAGCAAAACTTTTTTCGGCATCGTAACCTCAATCGAAAAATATTAGAAAATCAAACGTAACTGTCTATTTTATTTTTTAAGGATTGCGTGCAAAGCAATAAAAACAACTGACTAAAACAACTCCGAAGGAGTTTAAGTTGGATAACCCCGTGCAAGCGGAGCGCAGCACGGGGAAAGGGACACTCAACACTCCCGAACTCTGAAAGAGTTCAATTTTGATGTCTGGGTTGACCTGACACTCCACCTCCAAATGACCACTTTTTATTGAACTCCTACGGAGTTCTCGTTTTATTTATACACTTACCCCGTGCTGCGCTCCGCTTGCACGGGGTTATCCAAAGTCAACTCCTACGGAGTTGTTTTGCTGAATTGTTTTGCGGAATTGTTTTAGTTCATAGTTCAAACCGAACACGTTAAAACCAAACTAATTTTCTTTGCGTCTTTGTGCGTAAAATAAAATAGACAGTTACAATTAAACAATCCTTTTCGGCAACTTCTAAAAACTCTTTTTCAACCACGAAAAACACAAAAAAACACGAAAGGGGTTTTGTTGCAATTTCTTTACTATAAACGATTTACAGCAATTGGATTTTTCGTGAAATTTCGTGTTTTTCGTGGTTAAAAAAGAGTTTTTAGAAGTTCCCCTCTCTTTATAAAAGCTTCTCAAAATCAATTTTTAACCACGAAACACAAAAAATGAGTTCGCTTTTTTCGTGATTTTCGGGAGAAACACTGATTTTGAAAAGTTTCTTTATTTTACTCTGCCCGCGAAAGAAAAAAAGAGGTTGGAGCAAAAAACTGGTCTTGACATTTTTAAGATATTTTCGTAAAAGTCGAACCAGACAAAAAAAGTGCCTCATTTTACAAACAACGATGCGCTCGTTCCTTTTTATTATTTTGCTGTTTTTTCTTTCTTCCGTAGCGGCGGCTTCGGAACAGTACCCTTATTTTGCGTTCGTGGCAACGACGGAAACAGCGGTACGGAGTGGTCCCGGCATCGAATTTTACCCAACTTCCCAACTTTGGCTCGGTGATAAAGTCGAAGTGTACTACGAAACGGAAAATTGGTGTGCCATTCGACCGCCGATAGGGAGTTTTTCCTGGATTAGTGCAAGATATGTCGATCTCGGAACCAACAACATTGGCAGTATTGTTGCCGATGGTCTTGCTTCACGGGTTGGAAGCGAAAACGCGGAACTCTGTGATACGGTTCAGGTTAAACTCAAAAAAGGGGAAAAAGTGTTTGTTCTCGACCGGCTTGAAACACCGGAAAATGTTGCCAGTCCGCTTTGGTTCAAAATTGTTCCGCCAAGCGGCGAATTTCGTTGGGTTTCACGTAATGCTCTAATGCCTCACACATTCACGCGAACTTCCCAACGAATTTCACCGAAACAGTCTATTGTTCAGGTTGCTTACGACGACGCCGAAACTGGTGAACCAGTTGTTCCTCCGCCGACACGACCGGTCAGGTTGCCAACGCCTCCGTTGCAGGATTTGCCGACAAACGAAGTTGCCGCAGCAAAAAAGACAACGCCTGATCTTCCGCCGCTTTCCGCTAAACTTGCTTCAAACCAACCGAATCGAAATCAGATTAACCAGATTAACCTTCCCGTCAAAGAGCAAGACCCGTTCCAGCAAGCGTTTGAGGAATTGAAAGAGGAAACCCGGATTGCGTTGACCCGCCCGACGGAAGAGTGGGTTTTTGACACATTAATTCATCGCGGCAACGAATTATACGAAATTGCGCCGACGAATCAGGATTTGGAAAAGGTTTATCATTTGGTTGAGACGCTTCAGCGAACCAAGACGGTTCGGCAGGAGATTGCGATGCGTCGGCAATTTCGCACCGGTCATTTACTGACTCCTCCGTCTTCTGCAACTCCGTATCCGGCACATTACAATATTCCGGGTTCCGTCTCGAACAGCGGAGCACCGGCTCCAATGAATCAGACCGCGTTGCAATCGGCTTCAAAGATTGCAACAACCGCTAAAACTTCCGCTGCGGTTTCGGCGATTACAGAAAAAACTGAAGAAACTGAAAAAGCGGCGATGGAATTTGATCTGGTTGGCAAACTTGGTGAATTTGAACCGTTACCCAAAGGTCATCCGCCTTACGCTCTTGTTGATGAGAAGGAACAAATTATTTGTTTGGTTTCTCCGGCTTCGGGAATTGATTTAAAGCCGTATTCCGGGAAAACGGTTGGAATCAACGGCATTTTGGGCATTTTCGAAAAACCCGGTCAACCAAACCGACGCCATATTACCGCACGGGAAATCGAAATCATCAATTCCAAATAATAACACCTGCCGTTTCAACTCAGAGATAATTCAGTAACGACATTTGAAGCATTGTGCTGGTAACTTGCATGGACGCTTGATAGGCAAGTTGTTGCGCCATGTAATTGAGCGAAACATCCGAAAAATCGATTAGGAGTGTCGAGTTGAGAGTTGTCTGATATTGAACATTTTCTTCGGCTAAACGAACCTGTACGCTATCAAGACTGTTTTGCATGACACCAATCATTGCCCGCGAACTATCAAGACGTTCCACCGCTGTATCAAGAAGTTGCGTTGCCCGTTCGATTTCCCGCGTGTCGTTCTTTTCCATCGCAACCTGTAACCGAATCAACGCATTAAAAAGCGAATCGGTCTCCAACGGGTTCGGATCATTTCCCTTCAAAAGACTGTCCGTACCGCCGGTCATCGTTGCCGACCCCAAAACAACCAGCCCGCTGCCGTCGCCCGGAAGTCCATCCGTATTCGTACCATTTTGAACATCAAACATCGAACGAACCGTTTCCGACGCCTGATTTTGGAAAAGATTGACAAGATCGTTTGCGGTTGTTACGCCCGGCTCAATCGAAAAACGTAACGTTTTCGATGCGGCATCGTACATAAAATCAGGCGGCGTCCCCTCAACAAATTCGATCTCGACATCGTTCGCGTATGTTCCAACACTTTTTGCCGTAACAAGAATCGAACTGTTTAACACATCCGTTTGAATTAAAACACTGGCTTGAGTTCCGACTTCCGTTTTCGTCCGATATTCTTCGCCCATGTTGACCAAGCCAAGTTCAATCGCTGTTGTCGAAAGCAATGTCCGGTCAACCCGCGTTATATCCGCACCAAAACTCTTGTCCTTCAATTCAATTCCGTTGCCAAATTCCGCTAACGAAGCAACCAATAATCCGTCACGATTATCAGGGTGACTGTTGATGATCTGCAAAACATCGCCCAACGTTTTCGCTCCGTGAATGTCAATCTCCAAAACCGTTCCGTCATTTCTTGTAATTGTAAAATCAATTCCGCCGTCCATGCCGCCGCTTGTTGTTTCAAAACCGTCATAAACAACGCCTTCTCCGGTATTCGTACCATTTGTCGTATCAAGTTCCAAATCGAAATATTGTTTCGGTCCCGGCTGCGTATTAAACGCATCAATTACTTCACAAGCGGTTGTCACGCCGGGATTGATACCGATGTTAATCACCTTTGATGTTTCATCCATCGAAACAGTCACCTTGCCCTGCGGATCAGTTGTCGGTACAAAATGAAGCGTGTAGTCATTCCAACTCTTTCCTTCGTTACGGGCTGTCAAAATCAAAGAACTGTTGGGCGTAACATTATCATGACGGGCTGTCGCACTCATACCGGGTCCTTCATAATCCGTTACACCGCGACCAAAATCAAATTCGGTTAACGGTGTATCAAGATCGGTCGTTCGAATACCAAATTGTGTCGCCGTCATGCCTCCGTTTTCTCCGATACAAAAATCCGTTCCGCTAATCCGGCTTCGAATATCAATTCCGTTTCGGTTTTCATTGATCGACGCATAAAGACCGTATCGAGGATCGTTCAACTCCGCCAACAAATCGCCGACTGTTTTACAATTTTCGAACGAAATATCAAACGTTTGATCGCCGTTGACAAGCCGAATACCCGATGGATCGAAATCAACTCCGGTTCCGCCTTCGGTTGTACCTTCGACAACCGTAATTCCCGGCAATAACGTTACAATTCCGGTTCCCGCCAGATCAGAACGCTGTTGATCCCTACCGCTTGCCGATGCGGTGAACGGCGGAATCGTGCCTGCTTCCGATGCTTCGTTAATGGCACGAATAATATTGTTGGCACTCGTATTGTCGGGATGAATATTAATCAACACTGTTTTTGTTTCAGAATCATATTCCGCCCATTCTGTTCCCGGTACAAGAAGCGGATCCGCCCGAAACGCAATATTGACGCCATTGAGCGACCAAAGTTCTTCGCCGGTTTCAGGATCAGAAACGCTGCTGCCGTTGTGGTTTGCCCGAAGAAAAATATCGTTGTTGGCTCCGGCAAAAACCAATGTGGTACTGGCACGGGAACCCAAAATGTCGTCAAGTGATGTTGTTTGAATTAAAGTAGGATTAATGTCGCGACCAATCAAAGGTTTTTGTGCCGTTAATTCTGTTCCGGTCGGAATACCGAGTTGCCGGGCAACAGTTCCTTTTCCAACTTCTGTAACTGTAATCGAACCGGGCGTTCCCGATGGTAACGAAAAAGACAGACCATTGGGCGTCAGATCAACTTTCACGGAAAAGTAAGGATTTTTACTGTTTTCAATTGTTCGCTCCACATCGGCAAGTGTAACACAATGACTCAAATCAATATCAAAAGTTCCGGTTTGGTCGTTGAGCGTATAATTGAAACGAATAGAACCTTTTTCAACACCGTTTCCGCCGTTGAGATGACTTAGGAGTGTTGTATCCCGAACGGCAGGATTGAGATCGGACTTTCCGCGCACCGGATCAGAAATCGCTCCAAATACCTCCACCCCATTGACATTCGATTGCGAAAGTAAATCAGTGTCGCTCCATGAATAAATGTTCGATTCTGTACCGTTATATTGAACCGTGTAAGAATTGGCTCCCCACTCGAAAGGTAATACGGATGTTGTGGAACCGGAAAAAACATATCGATTTTCGAACGAATAATTGCCGAACTCAAAAATTTTTTGAACCGTTTGTTTCACCGTCTGAGCCAACGCCGTGCGTTGTGTTGCTCCGGTTGTTGTATTGATTGCCTCCAAAGCCATTGCCCTCGCATCGTCAGTGAGCGCGTTAAACAAAGAAAGCGTCGAATCAGTTGCCGATAGAAACGTCTGAGTCGATTGAATATTGGCGGCGTTTTGTGTTTTTCGTTCAATTTGTGCCTGAACAGAAAGGGAAGTCGAAGCGTTGTACGGCGAATCGCTTCCGTACCGATATTGCCGATTCGTCATGAGTTGCTCTTCGTAACGCGAAAGCAAAATCTGAGCACTCGACAGATTATTGTACGCCCTGTTTGTCTGAAGCGCAACACTCGTCCGGTTGAAAGCAAGAGGTACAATGGACATTAAAATTGATACAAAATAACGTTGGAAATTGACAAGGGAAATGAGATACTTCCGGCTGTCACACGATTGATACTTTGGTAAATTATTTGGTCAATTATTTTGGCAAATTGTTTTGGCAAATTGTTTTCGTTTTGAACTATGAACTAAAACAATTCCGTAAAAATTTCCGTAAAACAACTCCGAAGGAGTTTCATTTGGATAACCCCGTGCAAGTTTGCGCAGCACGGGGTAAATAAAATCCAAAACTTACCGGAACTCCGTAGGAGTTCAATTTTGATGTCTGGGGTAATTAATCACTTTTTATTGAACTCCTACGGAGTTCTTGTTTTGTTTGTACACTTACCCCGTGCTGCACTTCGTTTGCACGGGGTTATCCACAGTCAACTCCTACGGAATTGTTTTACGGAATTGTTTTACGGAATTGTTTTACGGAGTAGTTTTACGGAGTAGTTTTAATTCATCGTACAAAACGAACACGTTATCAAAAGTTTTGCGAACAACGGGACGTTAATAATATAATTCACAAAAATATCAACTTTATAACTACTCACGGACGTTTTTACGAACTACAATATCTGCGAAATTTCATGCTTCATTGTATTTTCGTGGTAAAATGTCCATAAAAAGCCTGTATTATTGAAACAGCGTTTGAAAATCAATGGATTTTTCGCACGAGGTTGATTCGTCCGAAATTTCTCTGATTTCCGAAACAAATTGAGCGGAACGAATCGAACTGACATTCATACGAACCGGAAACGGTAACAGTTTGGCAGGACGTTCTTGCCGGTTCAAATGTTCGGTCGGTTCCTTTGTGATTTGATTTTCAAGAACCATCGTATTCAACTCGTTGGTAATCGTTTGTTGAAATTCTGCAAGTTCCCGAAAAAGTTCTACGTAGGTCGGCAAAACCGTTTTGACTTCTGTTTCGATAAATCCGGCAGTCTGTTTGATTTTCCGCCCGGCATCCTCACTTTGTATCGCAGCCTGTTCGATTTTCTCCGCCGCTTTGGTGATTCGCTGTACCACCGCTTCAATTTGATTTGGAAGAGAAAAATCGTTCAAAAATGGCGGACGTAACGGAATAGAAGGAGTCGGCGGCTCTTTTTGCGGCACCGATTTCATTTCCACCGCAATAATCTCTTCGAATGATTCGTCGAGACTTGTTTTCTGGTTTTGCGGAACGGAAATCGATTGGAAGGAATCGGTTGATTCTTTTAACGCAGCCCGAACAACCAGCGAAAAATCAAACTCCTCATTTGTAGTACGTTTTTCTTTTTCGAATGTGCCGGGTGCGGCATGGTCTCCCGAAGTTTCACGCGAGAGAAATTCCCGGTAAGGTGTACCAAAACCGGTTTCCTGTTCCGATTTCACCCAATTAAGCAAGATGACATTGCCGGTTATCAGATCGGGATACGGAACTTTTCCAACTGTTTCAGGAACAGAATCGGTCGTTTGATAAGCATAATTCGGTTCCTTGCGGACAAAAGGCGGGCGTCCTTCCAGAACTTCCGCTCCGTATTTTTCAAGTGTTTCCTGATCCATATCGGATTCCTCGAAACAATTTTTCCGGTTCAAATTAACAGCAACTTCGTCAAATACCGGCTCACGAACCGTATCGTCCATCTCCGGCATTACAACAAGTTCTGTCGTAACAAAATCTCTGGAACATTCCGGCGTTTCCGGTTCGCTGACAATTGACCGGAACGGAATTGATAAAAGTACAGAAAAATGCAAAGGGCGGAATGAATCATTCCCGATCCAAGTCTCGCCGGAATCAAAACTACGGCGAGTCAGAGAAAACAACACCGTAATAAAAGTACAACAAGATTGCGGCTGAGTTTCGGTCTTACGTGTTGAAACAACCGTTCGGCAACGATATTTTCGTGCGAAATCTTCTTTGATCCGCTTTCGCCGAAACGGATAACCCCGTTTTGATTGCCAAACGGTAACGATTTCTCCGGCTCTTTCCTCACCGACTCTTTCCCCAACCGTTTCCTCTGAATCTATTTCGGTTTCCTCAACAATTTTCGTAATATTTTTTTCGGCAACAGCTTCCGCAACCATTTCAATAGCGTCGTCCAACTCTTCACTAATCGGTAATTCTCTCAAACGAGGAAGATCCTCTGCGGGAAAAAGAACATTATCGTCCAAAATTTCGTCCAAATCATCGTAAAAATCGGGTTGTTCCTCTTCAGTTTCCCGTATTTCCTCTGATGAAATATTGCATGTTGGTTCTTCGTTCTGTTTCAGGGAAAGTAACGAAAATTCTTTTTCCGCGTTTATTTCCGTTACGTTTGTTTCAGTCCATGCTTCTTCCCAATGATCGTCTTCGGGATACGGCGGTTTGTATTCATTCGGAGATCGAAACCGGATTACCATCACTTCTTCTTTGTCAACCGGTTCCATTAACTCTGACGGTTCAATTGACTCAGCCAATTCAATTGACTTGACCGGTTTAATTGATTCAATCGACTTAATTGGTTCAATTTGCTCAGCCGGTTCAATCGGTTCGGCATCATTCAAGGTTCCAAACTCGACAGCGGAATCAAATTCTTTCAGTTGGAATGTTGCCTTTTTTCGTGCAACAATCTCGTCAATGTTTTCAAATGGCAACGGCGGAGCAACGGCAGACAACGATTCTATTGACTCGTTTATTGGTTCGTTCTCGTTTTCAGAATATGCTGTCGTTTGTTGAAGTTTTGACCAGGCGTACAGAATCAGACTTTCGTCAATTTGCCGCAAAATCCGTTCAGCGGCAATCTGAAGAGCCATATCGCAAAGTTGATTGATTGAGCGAGGCAATCCGTCCGTCAACTGAAAAATCTGCCGTTTGGCGTTTTCCGTAAAAATCGGTTCGGCAATTCGGATGTGCGGCGAGTCAATTCTTCGCTCTTCGTCTCCACCAGAATGTTTGATCCATTCCGCCAAACCAAGAGCCGGAGGTACCTCGTTCTGTTTATGGCACGAAACCGTTTGCCAAGCGATATATTGTCCGGTTTCTTCACGGGAAAGAGTTTCAAGATAAGACCGGCAAACAACCCGCTGATTGAACGCGTCCAGACAAGGATCGGTTAATTTTTCTTCAAATTCGATGTTGCCAGCCAGAACAATCCGAAAAGACGGTGCGGTTCCGTTATCACAGTTCGTCAGGAGCCGGATTTCCTCAAGAACAGACAGGCTAAGGAATTGCGATTCGTCGATCAGAATAACATACGTTTTGTCCTGCCGGGCAAGATGGAGCAGTTGGAGCCGGAGTTCGGTTTCGTCGCCGCCGAAAAACGGAAGTTGTAAATCATAAAGGAGTTGCTGAAAAAACGATTTCGGCGTTTCCAAGTGACCGTTGGTAATCATCAAAACGGTGTAGTCGGTTTCGAGCAAACCGCGAAGCAAGCGCAGCAACAACGTCTTGCCCGTACCGGAAGCCCCAAAAAGCAAGGCAATTCCCTCTCCACGCCGTACAGTCCGTTCGATGGCTCGGCACGCTTCTTCCATTGGCTCTGTGGAAAAATACGATTCCGTATCGGGAACTGCCAAAAACGGGCGGCGTTTCAAACCGAAAAAAGTCTCGTACATGGAAACAAACGATTAAATATCGAAAAATAAAATGCGGCAAACAGGCAATTGTTGCCTGCTCATTGATTGGGGCGACTGATAGACTCACCCTATTTGTCGGCATTTTCGGTATTCTCGCTCCAATCCGTTTTTTAGGATTGGGTTTTGTGATTTGGGATTAGGGTTTTGGGGTTTGTGATTTGGGGTTTGTGAAGAATGTTTGCTCCCAAACCCCAACCCCCAAACCACAAACCACAAAACCCAAATCACACTATTCGGTTTTTTTTATCAACTTTAATGATGGTTGGTTTATAATTGGCGAGTTCTTTTTCTTCGACGTGGGCGTAAGTCAAAATCACAACCAAATCACCAACCATTCCGGCTCGTGCTGCGGGTCCGTTGAGAAGAAGTGTTCCCGAACCGCGTTCGCCTTCGATGGCGTAAGTGACGATTCTGGAACCGTTGTTGAGATTCAAAACGTGAACTTGTTCATTCGGCAAAATATCCGCCGCTTCCAAAAGCATCGGATCCATCGTAATACTTCCCTCGTAATCAAGGTCGGTACCGGTCAAGGTTGCCCGATGGATTTTCGATTTGAGCATGATTCGTTGCATAGAAAGTTAGTTGTTAGTAGTAGTTAGTAGCCGGTTGTCAGTAGTCTGTAGTCAGTTGCCAGTTTGCTGCGCAATGCAATAAGGAAAGTAATTCGCTTGCGCAACCGGCAACTGACTACTGGCTACTGACTACTTTTTCAATAATACGGAGGACTGATTGTTTTGTTTCTTCAAATGACAAATGAGAGGTGGCTCCGGCTGCCTGTTTGTGACCGCCGCCGCCGAATTGGGCTGCCAAACGGCTACAATCAATCGCACTACGGCTTCGGAAACTAATCTTGAAACTGCCGTCTTTCAACTCGGAAATCAGCACCGCCATTTGAGAATCTTTGACTTGAAGTGCCATATTAACAATATCTTCGGCATCGGAAGACAACGCGCCCGCCGCGTCAAAATCGTCAAGCATGATCCGAACCAACATGAGTTGACCATTGAAATGCGGTTCGATTTGTGCAAGAGTCCGACCGATTAACCGGATTCGCCCAAGCGATTCCTGCTCATAGAGTTTCCGGTAAATCTGAGCCGGAACAACTCCGGCTTCAATCAGTCGGGCGGCAATTCGATAGGTTGCCGCATTCACGCTGGAAAACCGGAACCAGCCGGTATCAGTTGCAATGGCAACAAACGCCGCCTCAGCAATATCCTGATTCAGAGGAACATTCAACGCCTCCGCAGCACGAACCACCAAAATGCCGGTGGCTTCGGCTTCGGGATCGATAAAACGTTCGGTTCCGATTTCATCACCCTTTTTGTGATGATCGAGAACTAATTTTCGTGCTTTGGATTCTTTGAAAACCTGACTCATTGTACCGAGTTGCGCCCAAGAACTGGTATCCAGCACAACGATTAAATCAACATGATCAATCCAGAGTTGGTCTTCGGCGGTCAACTGTTCCAACGGTTTAATGAGACCGGTTTTGTCGAGAAACGCCAGATTGGGCGGTGTTGGGTGGGGGTTGACGATTCGAACCTCTTTGCCGAGAGCCGAAAGAATCAACCGCATTGCCAACTCACTTCCAAGACAGTCGCCATCGGGGCGTTGATGGGCTGTTAAAAGAATACGGGACGACGAACGAATGACCGCAGCAAACCGAGACCAGTCAATAGGAGATTCCATAATGCTTTATAGTGATACGTCAATTTCAAAATGAACCTTCTTTAATCCTACTCCAAATAAGCGTTTTCGGCAAGACCTCTTTGGAGATTTGTGGTTTGTGGGTTTGTGATTTGTGGGATGGCAAAAGTATCCACACAAGTTTGAACGGATGTTCCTTTGGTTGCGTTGGTATTTTTTGTTTAAGTTATTGGTATTAAAGGGCTTACGTCTAAAATTTGGCTAAAAAGTACGCCCGTAATTGTTTTATGGCATGTTGGTTTGGGGTGATGCGGGCGGGCTGCGTTGGGATGTTGAGCGGCTCGCTGCCTTACTGGATTTTTTTCGGCGGAGACCACCGCCTTTTTGAATCGGAACACCATTATGTATGTTGATCGAATCCGTCACAAACAACCTAACGGGACAATTTATACTCAGTACCTCCTCCGCACTTCGCGGCGTGAAGGGAAAAAAACAATCAAAACAACCATTTTGAATATTACCAATTGGGGTACAGAGACCTGCGAGGCAATTGCTTTTGCAATCAAGAATCGCCAATCCATCGCCCAATTGATTGAGGAATTGCCACAACGGACTTGTCGTACGAAAACAATCAACCCATCGTGTTATAA
>JAISQH010000244.1 GCA_031274385.1 Planctomycetaceae bacterium
AAGGTTAGACAAATGAAAAAGAGGTGATTTTGACCACTTTTGATTTTTGTACAGGACAAAATAGACAGTTACGTATATCCGTGTTAAAAATTCAGAGGTCTTATGATCATTGTTTGAAATAGGCAAAACATATTGTCATTTTACCATTTCTTTACCACTTCAAACCGGCAGCCCCTCTATACAATCGCCGAAATTGTGGGAAAATACAGTCTCTTTATAACTTCAATTTGGTCAAACAATTAAAAACGTAATGTCGCCACGAATCGATGTATTGAACTCGAATTGTGGAAATTGAATCATGCTCAACTTAAAAGAAACAAAAACGGAAAAAGATTATTCCGCGACCGGAACTATGTCAGCAATTGAAAAACTTCGTAATATCGGTATTTCGGCACACATCGACTCCGGTAAAACTACGCTCAGCGAACGCATCCTGTTCTACACCGGTAAATCCTACAAAATCGGCGAAGTCCACGACGGAAGCGCGACTATGGATCACATGGAACTCGAACAAGAACGCGGTATCACCATTACTAGTGCCGCAACCAGTGTTGAGTGGAAAGGTCATTTTATTAATCTGATCGATACTCCGGGGCATGTCGATTTTACGGTCGAAGTCGAACGGAGTTTGCGCGTGTTGGATGGAGCCGTTCTTGTTCTCTGTTCGGTCGGCGGCGTTCAGGCACAGTCAATCACCATTGACCGTCAAATGAAACGCTATCAGGTTCCCCGACTCGCACTGGTCAACAAAATGGATCGAACCGGCGCCGATCCGTATCGGGTTGTCCGGCAACTCAAAGAAAAACTCGATTGCGACGCCGTTCTGATGCAAATTCCAATTGGTAAAGAAGCCAATTTTGAAGGCGTTGTCGATTTAATTGAACAAAAAGCAATTTACTTCGATGGAGAACAAGGTGAAAAAATTCGTTACGAGTCAATTCCGGCAACATTGGAAACTGACGCCCAAACCGCCCGGCAACATCTGCTTGAAGCGTTGGCAATGTTCAGCGACGAACTGATGGAAATGCTCCTCGAAGAAAAAGAACCGCCGCTCGAAATGATTCATCATATTGTTCGGGAAGCCGTCTGGTCTCGGCAACTCACTCCGGTCTTTCTCGCAACCGCGTACAAAAATAAAGGCGTTCAACCATTGCTGGATGCCATCGGACGTTACCTTCCTTCACCGTTAGACAGCGACAATTACGCATGGAAATACGGTTTCGACCAGAAAGAGGAGAACGCCAAGATGTTGCTCCAGCCGGATCCAAAGGCTCCAACTGTTGCTATGGCGTTCAAAATCGTGGAAGACCCTTATGGGACATTGACGTTCATGCGGGTTTATCAAGGTTCCTTGAATAAAGGTGAAACGTACTATAATCAGCGCACCGGCGAAAAAGAACGAATCAGCCGAATTTTCCGAATGCACGCTGACAGCCGCGAAGAAATCGAAACCGCTGATGCCGGTGATATTGTAGCGGTTATCGGGATTGATTGTTCCAGCGGCGACACGTTTTCGTCCGAAAAAGATTTTTGTACATTGGAATCAATGTATGTCCCGGAACCCGTTATTCAAATTGCGATCAGATCAAAAACAACCAAAGACGCTGACCGGCTTGGTAAGGCGTTGTATCGGTTCCGAAAAGAAGACCCGACTCTTTCCATTTCAACTGATCAGGAAAGCGGTGAAACGTTAATGGCGGGAATGGGCGAGTTGCATCTTGACGTGTACGTTGAACGAATCCGCCGTGAATACAAAGTCGAAGTCGAAACCTCGCCGCCCAAAGTGAATTACCGCGAAGCCCCGACAATGGCGGTTGATTTTGATGTGAAACACAAAAAGCAGTCCGGCGGAAGCGGTCAATATGCCCATATCGTCGGACACATGGCTCCGATTCCCGAAGATGCTGAAACAACAGAAACATTTTTGTTCGAAGAAAAAATCGTCGGCGGTACAATTCCGTCCAATTATATTCCGGCAATTGAAAAAGGATTTCGTGGTTCGTTGGAAAAGGGACCGGTTGCCGGGTTTCCGGTGGTTGGTTTGCGTGTTTTGGTGGACGACGGTTCGTTCCACTCGGTGGACAGTTCGGATTTAGCGTTTCGAATTTGTGCGCAAACCGCGTTACGGGAAACCTTTCCCCGAATGAAACCGACATTGCTGGAACCTGTTATGCGGCTTGAAATTGAGTGTCCGAGTCAGTTTCAGGGCAATGTTGTCGGCGACTTAAATTCACGGCGCGGCATGATTACTGTTACCGAAACAATCGGAGCGTCCACCCGAATCGAAGGAGAAATTCCGCTTGCCGAAACATTTGGTTACTCAACAACGCTCCGAAGTATGACGCAAGGTCAAGGAACCTTCTCCATGGAATTTCTAAAGTACAAAAAAGTCCCCAACTCAATTCAGGAAACAATTATCAAAGAACGGAAAGAACAAAAAAAATCGTAACAGTCTATTTAATTTGCGAACAAAAACGCAACGAATCAATCAAACGGACATCTTTATTCCGTCCCATGTTACTAACTGCACTTTCCAAGAATTTTAAACCAAAATTGCTATGTTTTTCTCATTTTTTGGTCAATGTTGAGTTTTTTTGAGTCGTGTACAAAAATATATTTTATTCAACTATTTCAAAAAAACATCAAAAATCAATCGCTTTTTATTGAAAAAAAGGACAAGTTCTGGTACTGCACTTTCCAAGAAAACGCAATTTACCTTGATACAAGATTGCTCTTGACAAAGAGTCGGCTCTGGAGTATAAGTGGTTTGTTAACTGCCCCCTAACCCTCGGAGCCGACCATGAAACGTCCCCATGAAATCCGTGAATCTGTAAATTTGTTTGAAAAATTGCTCAGCAAAATTATTGCCAATATTCCGGCACAGGCAAGAGTCTATCTCCAGCCACTCTTTCTCGGTGTCTTGCTTGCGATTGCCCGACGGCAAACTGTTACGAAATGGATTTGTGCCGCCCTTCTCAGTGAGAAGTACCGAAAAGTATTCTATCACATTCCCTACCTCGGACGCAAGAGCACTCCCATTTTTGATGCGCTGGACGAAATCATCTTGGAGATGCTTTTCGCAAACATTGATAATAATACGAAAATTCAATTCGTCATTGACGACACACTGATAAAACGTTACGGAATACTTGTTGAGGGAGCGGGACATCATCACAATCCCACCCGGGCAAAACCGATGCCAAATTGTGTTACGGTCATTCGTGGGTTGTTGCGGCGATTGTCGTAACACATCCTGAGTGGGGAACGGCAGATTGTAAAAAAGAGGACAAAAACGATTATTGCAACAAGCAGGATAACACGGGGAAGATTGGTTAAGTTGGTGCTGATTAAGGAGGATGACGGAAGGTAACTGTCTATTTTAATTTTGCCATATTTGTTTTATTATGAGGTATCAAGTTGGCGTCGATATTTTTTGTTAAAACATCTTTACCACGCCCCACTCCGCAACAATAATAAACCTCCGCAATTGTTCCAAAAACCCACGTGTAACACGACTTCTTACCTTT
>JAISQH010000125.1 GCA_031274385.1 Planctomycetaceae bacterium
CATGACACACCGTCCCAAAATAAATCACTTTATTGAACTCCTATCGGAGTTCTCGTTTTGTTTGTACACTTACCCCGTGCTGCACTTCGTTTGCACGGGGTTATCAAAATGAAACTCCTTCGGAGTTGTTTTACGGAATTGTTTTTGTATCGTTACTCGCATACTTGAAAAACAAAATAGACAGTTACGTTTTATTTTCTGTTTTTGTAATAAAAAAACCGTGAGCCGCTGTCGGAAATCTATCATGTTACGATTTCGATTTCGAATTTTAGTTCTTGTTTCTTTTTTGTTTCTTTGGATTCTTCCTGAAACGGTTCTTGTTACGGCGGAGGTTTCGCCAACCGAAGTTTCGCCAGCCGAAGCGGAACGTTTTGGCAAAGAGATTCGCCAACATTGGGTTACGGAAATTCCTCTCGACGAATCCGCTTTGACGCAATCCGGTATTCGCCGGTTGGAAAGTCAACATTTGATTCTTTATACCGATCTTGCCGCGTCCGGGCAGGTTGATGAATTACCGAAACTTTTTGATCAACTCATTCCGTTACTTTGCGATTATTTTGAATTGAATCGTCAGAATTATGAATCGTTTAAGGTTGAAGGATTTTTGATTGACGATTTTGAAAAATTCAAATCGGGCGGTGCGGTGTTGCAGGTTCCCAAACTTCGTAACGGTTATGCGTTACGTTGCCGGATTTGGGTACGCAATCCGGGCAGCGACTATTACCGGCGTCATCTTTTGCTTCATGAGGGAACTCATGCGTTTATGGGTTACGCTTTTGGAGTTTGGGGACCGCCTTGGTATCGGGAAGGAACCGCCGAATTACTTGGTACGCATCGTTTGGAAAACGGACATTTAACACTCGCCTATTTTCCGAAATCGCGCAACGAATTATCACGTTGGGGTCGGATTGATCTTGTTCGGGACAATCTTGTGAAGAATCATGGGCGAACAATTAAGGGAATTTTTGAACTGGATTCGGAGGACTATGACGAAAATACGGCTTATGGTTGGAGTTGGGCTTTTGCCGCGTTTTGCGAAAATCATCCGCGTTACCGGACGGCGTTTCGGCAAACGGCATGGAAATTGTACGGTAAACCGGACGGAGCTGCCGAACGGTTTCTCGAATTATTGCTCAAAAATATTCAGAAAGAATCGCCCGAATGGAACGAGCAGGAAATTTTATTTCATCTCGACAATGACTGGATTGATTTCATAAGCCATCTTGATTACGGTTACGATTTTGAACGGACGAAAATTGATTACAATAAAGAAGCCGGACTGATTTCAAGTGACGAAGTGGAGATTCCGGTTTGTTCCGACAAAGGTTGGCAGAGTTCCGGTGTGCGGTTGGAACGCGGGAAAACGTATCGTTTTGCGGCTTCGGGACGGTTTCAACTTGCCGAAAAGCCGAAAATCTGGTGGTCGGAACCAAACGGTATTACGCTACGTTATTATCAAAGTGTTCCGATTGGAACACTTTTAGCAACGTTAATTCCTGATATTGAAGAACGTTTTTTGACCCAAACGGAAACAGCGGGCGTCGGATTTTATGTACCGAAAACAATTGGACTCAGCGAAACTTGGAAAGCGGAAGTTTCCGGCGAATTATTTTTTCGGATCAACGATTTTCCATCAGAACTTTCCGACAACAACGGCGAGGCAACCGTCAAATTAACCGTACTTCCGGTAACAGATTAAAATGGAACGGTCTATTTTCATTTGCGCGCAAAGACGCAAAGAAGACATTAGTTATTAGTCCTTAGTTAAAGTTCCAAGGTTCGCGGGAAGCGCGGCTTCTCATTCGGTTTGCTTCCTCGTCACCGATAAATTCCTCTTTAACAGGATCGAAACGGAGTTTTCGTTTCAACATCCAGGACAGGGCAGCCGCGTGGCAAGCCAAATGGGAGTAACGTGTTGATGTTGAACCACACGCCGGTAATGATCGGGTCTTGACGCAATTAAAAAAGTTACGGACATGAGCCGCCGGTGAAATGCCGCCGATGTTTGTGGATGGGCGCATTTCGGCTTTGAGCGATTCGGGGTACACCGCAACCCGACCACTGTCTCCCGTTTCAACCCAACCCTCTTCGCCCTCGAAACGAACCGGACAATCGCCAAGTCCCATCCAACCCTCCGGTCGCATGACAAGTTTGATTCCGTTTGCGTAATTGGCGTACACCGTTCCGCCGTCTGCTTCGTATTCAACCGGTGCCGTGTTGTCATCCGTCACCGCCCATTGACAAAGATCAACCGTGTGTGCTCCCCAATCATGAAGTCTGGCACCGGAATCCAAATCGTAATGTCCCCGCCATTGAGCATAAGCGTTGCCGCCGCCAACATATTTTAAGTTAAACGGACGCCACGGTGCCGGACCGAGCCAAAGTTCCCAATCAATCACGTCCTTGTTCGGAAGCGGCTCCGCCGGAAGCCAATCGTAACGAACATTCAAATGATAAATAGACGCATGAACCGTATGAATCTTACCAAGTTTGCCGCTACGGGCTAATTCAATGGCAAACCGGAAATTATCAACACTACGGCGTTGCGTTCCGGCTTGGAAAACAATACCGGTACGTTTAATGGCTTCATCAAGAATCCGGCATTGTTCCATCGTAATACAGCACGGTTTTTCACTGTACACATCTTTACCGGCTTCGGCGGCAAGCACCGATGCCAGCGTGTGCCAACGGTCGCCCGTCGCAATCAACACCGCATCAATATCTTCACGTTGCAATAATTCCCGAAAATCCCGGTAAGTTGCACAATCCGTGTTGCCATATTTTTCGTCGGCGATTTTTTTGACCGCAGCACGGCGATCCGCCTGAACATCGCAAACGGCACGGAATTGAACATCCGGCTGTTGGAGCATGAAATCAAGAACATAAGTTCCACGATTTCGAATACCGATTCCGGCTAAGTTGATTCGGTTACTTGGCGCAACAACGCCGTTCAGACCAAGCGATGTTGCCGGAATAAACATCGGTGCCGCAATACCGGCAGCTGTCAACGCTAAAAATGAACGACGGGAACAAGTTTGATTCTGAAAAATAGGCATAATTAGTTGAGAGTGGGGAGTGGGGAAACGGGGAGTGGGGAAACGGAAAATAAACAAAACACTCTCCACTCTCCACTATCAACTCTCCACTATCAACTCTCCACTATTAAAACCGTTCTTTTTTATTTAACGTATCGAGTATTTTTTCAAGTTGGGGACGGGTAATACAAATTTGTTCAAAATGCGGCGAGGAACTAAAGACATCTTTATCTTGTTCTTCTTCGGTATCCGTTCGTGTTGCCATCACTTCGTCCTGCAACGCTGTTAACCATTCCGGCATCTCAAAACCAACTCCCATCGGCTCTTTGGCAAAATTTTCGATCTGTTCATATAATTCGTCAAAAGCGGTATTCGGTCCTTCTTCACGAACTTGCCGCACTGCTTTCGGAACAAGACCGCACATCCGGTCAATTTGCAACGGTCTGACAAACCGTTCCTGAAGCCGTTCATGGACACTCGGCAACCACATTCCGTATTTTTCGCTCAATCGGGTATAACTTCGCAGATGTTCTTCGGCGGCATTGACGCTCCGCCGAGCAACCGCCCGCTCCCACAACATTGCCGCTTCGTCACAACCCGAACGAATCATCGCATCATGAACCCAATACACCGGCTTGAGATTCCACGAAATCCGTTCATAACCAATCTGCACCCGAAGCATGTCAAGCAACATATAAAGTTTTTCGCCATGATCCGAATGAGTTGTTGTACTGTTATAGTCAACATATTCCGAATAATTTTCAGCAATCGACTCGAAAATAATCTCCAACCGCGACACCGCAGTGTCCCAATCAATATGTTTATTTTCAATATCTTCAAGCAGTTTGGCTGCCATCTCAACTTCGCCGTCATCGTGTTTGATTTTCTGTAACGAACGGAGATAATTGCCAACGCCTTGATGCAACATCGCCCGGAGATTACCGAAACCCATATTTTGTTGCGTAAAAATATCGTGACCGTAACGCTGAATGAATTGTTTGATTTCATCCCAATAAGCCCGGTCAACAATGGATTCAATCGGTGAAATGCGGATTTGCCGACTGTGGGAAAGCCAACTCGAAAGGAGTTGTTCGATAATTCGTTCCATGTATTCCACCAACGCCACATCTTGCGACCCCGCTTCCGAACCGGAGGATTTGAACCGCCATTTCTTTGAAGAAATAGCAACACATTTTGTAATTGCCCGTGTTACTGTTTCAACAAGCCGGTCAAATTCCGTAATTGCGCCGGGACTGATCGGATTCATTTCTTCCATTTCCTGAATGGTTTCAAGTATTCGAAACGATTCGGTCAGAAGTCCCAAACGGGGCGCATATTCCATCAACCGCATGATTGCCTGTTGAATACAACGGCAACGGACAATATTCCAAGCGGCACCGCCGCGCGAAGTCGGAACGTACAGAATTGTTTCCCGTGACAAAATCCGAAGCATGGGCGCCCAATGTTTTCGTACCGTTTTAATGTCTCCGTGAAAGACGGCATAATTCACATCCAGTACCGCTTTTTGCCATTCGTCGTTAACGTTGCGCCAATGTTGCGAACCGAGAAACGATTCCAAAATCATTTTGGCATCGCAAACTTCAACATGCGTCCAGATAATCCGGTCAAGTAAAATCTCTTTGGTTCCCCGATGCCGATCATATTCCAAAAGCGAATCCGCTGTTCCACGCGGCGGCGGAACCTTGTAAGTGGACGTTTTGCGAAGCAATGCGTCAAGCCCGTTGCTGTAAGCAACAATTTGTGAAAGCCATGAATCCAAATATTGTGCAATATCCTGACTCAAAGCCGAATCAATCTCTTTCGGGTTGAGTCCGGCAATCTTTTCCGTAACATGCTTCCAGAGTTTCGACATGGTAACAATAAACGTCAACCGGTCGCTGATTCGTTCTGTTTCCGCAACAATTTCAAAATCATCCTCGTCGCGAAAACCTTCCGGGTTGGGAGCGTCCATCAAGGAATCATCAATTCCGTCGTCTGTTGTGTCCTGATAGATGACGTTTTCGTACGCCGCACTGTAAATGGATTCTTTCGGACTGAATGAGTCGTCGTTCGGCGGAAACATTTCGTCCGGGTCTTCGTAAGCGTTGTCCTCTTCACCAAACGGATCAAGATCACGCGGTTTCTTTTTTTTCGGTTTCCGTGACGATTTTCGACCGCTTTTCCCGCCGTTTTCAAACAAATCGTCACTCAATTCAATATCGGGAACATGCCAATAATAGTCGGCATTTGCCTCCGTGAAATCGAAAAACTTTTTCGTAAGCGTCCAACGTTCCAATGGCGATAACAGCGGTTTTTCCTTTTTGGGAGAAGGCGTTATTTCCGTTATTTCGGGGGTTGTTGTTGTTGTTGTACTTTTTTTCGCGTTGGGGTTAGCGTTTTCTTCTTCTTTTTTTGGTGATTTCCAAAGTTGTTCCATCCAGCGCAGAGCGATGGAATGAAACGTATAATCTCCTTCGGTGAGCGGGATTTTTTCCGAATGGCTCAGCCAGTGCATCATCAGAGCCATTGACGCGACCGGATCATGTTGATCGAGCAACGCTTCCGCCAGCAACACGTAGGCTTTGGTGGATTTGAAGCGATCCACGTGCCGGTTCCAAAACGCGACATCACCTGCGGCGGTTCCTGCTTTATGCCACACAGCCAGTGCGGTGGAAACAACTGCGGCAGATTCCCACGCTTCCAACCCTGAAAAACTCTCTAAACCGGAGACTTCCGTGCTGCCGTATTGATCCCACCAACCGGCAAGATCGCTCATTTTATCCGACAGATCGGCTTGCAAATCACCGCCGCCTGCCGCTGCCGCTTCTTTCTGAAGCCGGCTGTAAAGATCAAAAATTTCTTCCAACAGGTTAATTAAATCGTCAACACGATGATCGTGAATCGTATTTTCAACCGTATGAAACAGACTGTAATTGGCACCAAAACCGAGAATTGTCCAAGGGTCAACAATGGCACCGCAACGGATTCCGCGTCGAATGAGGTCTTCGATTTTTGGCAAATTTTCTGCGGCTTCTTTTAATTGTCCGTGATCAATTTGCAGATGCGACTCGGTAATCAGACAATCAATTTTGGTCAAAATCCGGGCGGAAGCGACTGAAATGACATCGGTTTGGTGGCGGGCGGCTTCGGAATAACCCATTCGGGCAAAAATCCGGGCTAAGTGCATTCGTTGAAGTTGATCGGCGCGGCGTTTTGCCAATTGCCGGTTCAGGTCTTGTCGGCAGCCGCCAAACGGTTGAAAAAGCCGTTGTTTTTCTGCCTGAATGCGCGGTTTCATTTTATCAGGAATTTTTTCGGTCAATTGATCATAAAACCGGTCGCGGTAACCGGCAATGAGCGGCATCAGGTCGGTCAACGAGGTTTCCGAATCGTAAGTATGAGGTGTATCGCCGCAAACGCCGGAGCCCATCAACATGGTTCCGGCTAAGACGGCTCCGGCTTCGTAAAGGAGTTCGTCGGCGGGGACGGTTGCGGCTTCGGATTCTCCGGTGTAGGCGTTTTCAATACGGCGCAGGATGCCGTCAACTGTGACCTGATGAATGACAAAACGGCGGTAATATCCGTCTTTATCGATGAAATGCGGATCCCAAATTCCGAAATGGTAATTGGGTTTTCGGTTGACCGGATGATCGAAATCGTAGGCTCTTGAATCAAGAACGAGTTCCTGAAGTTTCCCGACATCAAAACAGGCTTCGTAAAGGATTTGCGGATCGGTTTCGCGTAAAATTGCCAAAGCCTGATTAACGACTTGTTGATATTTTCCGAATGCGGTACCGATCCCGTCCATGTAAAGCGGAATGGGCAAAACCCATTCTTTTTCGTAAGGCTGATGCTTTTCTTCACCTTCGAGTACCGGAACCGGGCGATAACCGATGTAATCATTCATATCGGAGATGGCGTTCTTGACAATCCGATCAGTTTCCGTCCAAGGTGCTCCTTGTCTCAGAACCGCTTCAAACGCTTTGGCAAGAAAAAACGGATTGAAGAGATGTTCATTTGTTTGGTGAAACAAGAGATCGGAGTGATATTCGCGGTAAGCGGTCAACAATTGTTCCCGCATTAATCGCAAGATCAAGCCAGCCTGATCTTCGACGCGAAACGGACCGGACTCCTGCGACAACCGGAACAATTCCTGTTCGAGGTATTCGATCACTTGCAAAGCCAAACAAGAATCATTTTCTTTATTTCCTGACTTTGGGAGAGCGGCGTTTAATTTTTTGATCGCTGAGCGGGGTTTGGTCGTTGAATCGGTGATGGATTCCGGTTTGGCGACCGATTCGGAGCGGGACAGTTGGGTGTAAAGGGTATTGAGGGCTTGAAAGAAGCGTATTTCTCTGTTGCCGGAAGAGAAATTCAGATATCCAAGAACATCTTTAATCGCATCGGACAAATCGGTTTTCAGAAGCGGATCGTTCATAATGCTCGTTCCGGTAAAAAGCGTCTAAAAAACATGGAGTAAAAACAATTTATTGATCAATCGATCAATCGATCAATTAATCAATCGATCA
>JAISQH010000156.1 GCA_031274385.1 Planctomycetaceae bacterium
CATCCCAACCGAACGCTTCAGGAGCCAAAAATTCGCCGACAACATCGGTTTTTTGCGACAACTTCCGAATCACACGAAGTTGTTCCAAAACGCGAAGTGACTCGTCCAAGAGCCGGAACCGGTTTTGAATGATCAGCGACTGTCCTTCCACCCGAATAAAAGCGTCATTCGTCGGATCAACCAATCGTTGCAGTATTTCCGCAAGATGTTCCGGTGTCAACGGGTCAGCGGAGTTTTTGGTGTTTTCGACCAGATCAGCAACATCGAAGGTTCGTTCCGATAACGTATTTCGGCGTTCCGGCGAAACGGTTATTAAGATTTGCCGATCTTCAATCACCGGTTCCAATTCAAATGTTGCAAGAATTTTTGACAAAATGTCGCCGACATTTCCGGCGTCAAATTGGGCGGTTAACGGCGCGTCGATCTGAATACCGCGCGGACGCATTTCCTCCATGTCAAACGTCATCGGAATTTCAGTCAGGTCGGAAAGCAAACGGATCACCTTGAGCAACGGCGTCTTGTCCAGTTTAAGACCGGTAAGCGGAATCGCCAACCGAGTCGGTATGTCCAACGAAAACGCTAACGGAGGAACAAGTCCCGGCATTTTCTTTTCAAGATCGGACAATAAATCGGTTGTGGAACGAATCTCCGGTTCCTTCGGCGTTTTGTCAAGCAATGCCGCAAGACGGGTTCCGTCATCATCTTCAGTAAGAGAAGAAACGGTTGCTGTTTCGGCGGTTGGTATTGTCGTTGTCGGCGTTGACGGAGTTTCGGTTGTTGATTTTTCAGTTGTCGGTGTTTCAGTTTGGGCGTGGGCAACTTCCGGTGTTGTCTTTTCCTGCGGCTTGGCAACTTCGGTCGAAGGAACGGGAACCGGTTGGGCAATTTCGGGTTGTTCAGCGGCGGCTTGTTCAGTGGCGGGTTGTTCGATGGTGGGCTGGTCAATGTCGGACTGTTTGACCGGATTGACCGGAATTTCATCGGAACGATTGCCTTTAACAACAATCAAAACGCCAACCGCAACAATCAGGAATAAAAAAAGTCCCGCCAAAATACTGAGTAACATTTTCCGTGTTCGGAGTTCCGTTTCGGAAAGTGGAATGGGCGGCGGAGTGGGCGGGTTTAGTTGTTCAAGAGGTTCAAGATGTTCCGGCACCGCTCCGATAATCCCCGATGCCGTTTCACTCGTCAGAAGATCAGGAAATTTCTTGAATATGACCGGTACGACGTTTTCTTCCGGCGGTTGAACAAGAACCATGCCGCCGCACTTCGGACACGCAAGAATCTGACCAATCAGTTCTTCATTCCTGACGGAAAGTTTCGCGTTACATGTCGTACATTGGATCGTGAACATATCGTCAACTTTGTTTGCGTTCAAAAATAATGCCGATTCATTTGGTTAGCGACGGGGGCTTGCCCCCGCCTAGATTTTTCTTCTTAATGAGTCGATTCGTGAACGGTTATTAGTAAGGTAAAAGTCCTTGCAATTTTGTGTCGGACGGATCAGGAATTTTGTACTCAATTGTTTTCTGATCGGATTCGCCGACACTGATGTTGCCCAACGCTGGATCCCAAAGCCACGCCCATTGGCGTAATTCGTTGCGGGGCATAATAATTCGATGCAAGACGTGAGTGCGTTTCTGTTTAACGTAACCGCCGGATCGGTCTTCAAACTGCCAGATTTCGAAACGCAATGTCGCCGAGCTTGAATCCAATGTTGTTACCAAATCGCGCAACAACATAACAAGAACACGAATTTGTTTGGGTCTGATCTGACCTTTTTTGTAGCTTCCTCCGAAGTAAAGCGGAATAACTTTATTTTCGTAATGTTTTGATTCACGGATTGTTTTATCGACAAATTTCCGGCTTTCTTCATCTTTAACGGTTTCTTTTTTACCGTCGTTGTCCTGATCGTGCAACACTTCGGCGTTGGGCGGGAAAAATTCTTCAAAGTCAAGCACCGGAGCGTAACGCCAACCTTCGAAGCGTTGTTTGGTTCCGTTTTTGACAATAATCAGGTCGTAAATTCCCGGCAACAAGGATTCGATGACCCATGTTCCGTTCCCTTTGTTGCGGGCGCGATAATCCACCCATGGTTCATTGATTTTTGGTGCTTCCGCCCGTTCTTTGGCAACCCGTGCGGAACCATCCGCTTGTCTTGGCAACCCGTCAGAATCCCAACGATAAATGGCTCCGACAAAAGTAACATCGTCATATTCGCCGCTCAATTGAATAGTCAAACCGCCGGCATAAAGGTTTGAAACAAACAAAAATAAAACAAAAAACAAAATCGAAATGGTGAGTTTTTTCATAATCGTCTCCCGTTGATTTCTAAAAGGTTGCGTAAAACATCGTGTATTGAAATGTTTGTGAATGGTGAACACAAAAAGATAAAACAACAACATAACTTTAGTTATCATAATAATTAACAGTTATTCCGGCGTCAAGAGGGAATAAGTATTTTATGCTTTTTTTCATTTTTTGTGGGGAAAGATTTTGGTCATTAAAAACCTTATTTTCCAATATTTTTCAAATATTTTTCAAAAAACCTTAGAAGCAACAGCGATTCCCAAACCGCGTCCTTATTCCCTTATTAAAACGTTGCGAAATTTTAACTAACAACTGACTACTAACAACTGACTACTAACTACTAAAATGAACCCCCACAAAAAATGAAATAATCAGTAAAATTGTAAGCGAGTTGTTTTTACTTTTGGTACCTGCTATACTTTTTGATATTGATTTTACTCCGGTACAATTTCAAAAGTCCAGTCAACTTTGTCATTATGAAACTTTATGCTTATACACTTCCGACTGTTCCCGAAAAAAAGAGTTGGTTAAAAATCGGTGAAACAGCCGGTAATGTTAAAAAACGGATCAAAGACCAGACAAGTCAAGTCAATTTAGATTATAAAATTGTTTGGGAAGGAATAGGTCTCATTGGGAAACGAAAAATATCTGATCACGAAATTCATGCCTATCTTGAATCCAAAGGGTTTGAACGGGATGGTCATTCCGAATGGTTCAAATGTTTTCCCGAAGATGTTGATGTTGCTCTTAACGCACTCAAAGAACAGTATCATAAAGAAGATTTACGTACTCAACTCACCGAAAAATTTTATCTTGAAATTCGTAACTGGTTTTATTGGGTTGCGAAAACGGAGGACGAATCGGCTGTTGCGCAACATGATTTTACGTTGAGATTAATTGTTCGGCTCATGTTCGTTTATTTTTTCAAAGAGAGGGGATTGATACCGGAAGAATTTTTTAATGAAAATTGGTTCAAAAACAACTTGAAAACAGATGCCCCCAAGAGCGAGTACCGATATTACAATACTATTTTACGTAATCTGTTTTTTGATTGTCTCAATACTCCGATAAAGCAACGTACCGCACCTGAACACAAAGAACATGTTCTCGATATATCAAAATTAAAATCATTATTTAATCAGATACCGTTTCTCAACGGCGGTATTTTTAACGAACATGCCGGCGATGATTTTGAATTACTCAACCGATACTTTTTTGAAGAGCCGCATAATGAAAACCTGAAAGAATTAGGCGGAGTCTATCAGGTTGAAGGAATTATCCGATTGTTGAACAAGTACAAGTTTAAGACAGACCTTGATTTACTCGACATATCGGAATCTGAAAATGTGATTGACCCTGAATTTATCGGCAAGGTGTTTGAAAGTTTGTTAGCTTGTATTGACGCGGATAGCAAAGAGAATCGACGTAAAATAACAGGGAGTTTTTATACGCCGCGTGAAATTGTTCGTTACATGGTCAATGAATCGTTGAACGAATTTTTGAAAAATAAGAACAGTAGTAACAATAACGATTTGTTGAATGTCAAAATACTTGACCCTGCTTGCGGCAGCGGTGCGTTTCCGTGCGGAATAATGAACGAAATCATGAATCGGATTGATCCAAACAAACAACTGTCACAAAAAGAACGGCACAAGACAAAATTAGAGATTATTAAAAATGTCATTTACGGTGTTGATATTCAACCGATGGCAGTACAAATTACCGAATTGCGTTTATTTTTGTCATTGGTAGAAGAGATTACACCTGATCATAAAAAAGATAATTACGGAATTGAACCGTTGCCGAATCTTGAAACGAAATTTGTTTGTGCCAATACCTTGATCGGGTTACAACGTGAAAAACAAGGTCGATTGGAAATACAGGGCATCAAAGCAACCATTGAACAATTAAAACTAACCCGTAATCAACATATTGTCGCAAATAATTCCGACGAGAAAAATCGTTTGCAGGAATACGATAAAGCGTTACGGAACACGTTGGCGGTTTATCTGGAAGAGAGCGGCGATTTGCAACACGATACCGCAATTCACTTAGTACAATGGAATCCATACGACCAAACCCAATCATCTAACTTTTTCGATCCGCAATTTATGTTTGGTGTTGAATCGTTTGATATTGTGATAGGAAATCCGCCGTATGTATTTGCACGAAATAGTAAGTCAAAGAAAATATCGGCTACGGACAAATCCTATTTTTATGATCATTACAAATTGTCCGAATATCAAATCAATCTTTATCCGTTATTTATTGAGGCGGGTACGAATTTATTGAACAGTAACGGTATTTTGTGTTATATCACACCGAACAACTGGCTAACACTGAACACAAATAAAAAACTACGTCAATTTGTTTTAGAAAAATCGAAAATCGCCATTATCAATTTTAACAAAAAGGTATTCAAAAATGCGGATGTTAATTCTGCGATTGTGATTTTTCAAAATAGTAAAAGCAACAAAAATACAAAATTGAAACTCGCCGAATGGGAAAACGAATATACCTTGATTGGTAAAATTGAAAAGGGAAAAATTTTATCCCACAAAGATTTTGTTATTAATATTGAAGCCGTTAAAAAAAGTGAAACATTTGATTTGTTGGACAAAATCGAGAGTCAAGGAGTTCCTTTGTCGGATATTGCAAGCGTCAAATGCGGGCTTGGGGCGTACGGAAATGGCGATGGTATTCCAGCACAGACAAAAGAAATGATTAAAAAGAGAGTTTATCATTCAAAAAGTAAAGAAGGCTATGATTGGTTTAAATATATTGAGGGTGAAGATGTTAAAAGATATTTTTGTACTTGGAATAAACAAGAATATTTAAAATATGGAAAACATTTACGAGAACCAAGAAATGATTGGAATTTATTTTCAACGCCGCGAATTTTGGTACGTCAAATTCCATCACCTCTTCCACATTGTATCAATGCTTGTTATACAGAAGAAACGTTCTTGAATGATAGAAATTCAATGAATATTATTTACATAAAAGTCAATCCGAAGTATTTGCTGGGTGTTTTGAACTCTCGTCTGATTTCGTATTGGTTTGCTCATAAATTCGGCAAATTGCAACGCGGTATTTTTCCACAATTTAAAGTTAACGAATTAGCGCAATTTCCGATTTCTAACATATCCACTGAAAATCAAAAACCAATCATCAAACTTGTCGATCAAATTCTTATTGCCAAACAAAACGATTCGCAAACGAACACAAGCAAGTTAGAACAAAAAATCGATAAATTAGTTTATGAATTGTACGGTTTAACGGATGACGAAATTAAAATTGTGGAAGGATTATAAAAACGATTCGCAAATCATTTCACTAACATATTATCACCGCGCTACAAACTTTCGCATCCACTTGTGAGATGAACAAAATGATGGTATTATTTCCACGATGGGTTGGCAATATTCGCCGTTCTTGTGGTCTTATGGTTCATCTCCTTACAAGGTGAATCCAAACCTTTTTGAACATTTTTGTAAAAATCAATTGTGTTTTTTTTACATACTTCAAATCGCTCATTAAAACGGCAGAATCAACAAATTTTTTGAGGAGTTCTTTATGTACAAAAGTTTAATTTTCTTTGGTGTTTCTATTGTTCTTTTTTCGTGTGTTTTATTGTCGGCGCAAGAGGCGAAGGTTGCGGCGCGGAATCTGGAGATTGAAAAACGGGCGGCAGAAATTGTTCCGTTTTTGTCGAAAGAACCGTTTTGTGTCGGCAAACCGATTACTGACCGGGTTGCTTGGAACTCCGTACCAAAAGGCAACATCATCAAAGATGCCGAAAACACACTTAAAACACCGATACCGGAGTTGCCCGAATCCCTTTACAAGGAATTTTACCAAAACGGTAACCGCACCAATTACCAAAATAGACGCGGACAAAAATACCGGCGGATTTCTGTTTTTGTTCTTGCGGAATGTATCGAAAATAAAGGGCGTTTTCTTGCGCCGTTGGAGGAAACAATCCGGTCTATTTGTAACGACCGTAGTTGGACGCTTCCCGCTCATGACCGCAACGCCGAAATTTATGACGGCAAAACCGTTTATATTGATCTTACTTCGGCTGATACAAGCGTTGAACTGGCTCTTGCGGTTTCGTGGCTTGGCGAAAATTTGTCACCGGAAATCCGAAAACAAATTCTCGACAACATCGAACTCCGAACCTTTCAACCCTACGAACATGCCGTCAAATCAGGAAATAACGGACAAAATTGGTGGATTACCGGAGGGAATAATTGGAACAGTGTTTGCCATGCGGATGTTGTTGGTGCTGCGTTGGCGTTGATTGATGATCCGGTTCGACGGGCGTGGTATATTGCCGCCGCCGAAAAATTTATGGAACCGTTTTTCAATGGGTTCACGCCGGATGGTTATTGCAGCGAAGGGATGGGTTATTGGAATTACGGGTTCGGTCACTTTGTGGAACTCGCGGAAATCGTACACCAAGCAACCGGCGGCAATGTTGATTTTTTGACCATGCCGAAAGTCAAAAATTGTGCGCTTTTTGGAGTTCGGATGGAAGTGACGCCGGGACTTTTTGCGGCGTTTGCGGATTGCTCGGTTACTGCCAAGCCGAGTGCGCCGCTGGTTAAATTTTTGAGCCAACGCCTTCAATTGGGTTACGCCGATTACGAAAAATATCAAGACCGTTTGGGAAATCTCAAATCGACCGGCGTGTACTGTTTTCCCAATTCCGCAACCAAAACTCCCGCCGCACCCGCCACATCCACGCCGCTTGCCGAACTCCGAACGGAATTTCCTGATGCGGGCATTATGATTTTTCGTCCGAAATCAGGCGAAACGAAGCAGATTGCGGTTGTTTGCAAAGGCGGTCACAACGCCGAGCAACATAATCACAATGACGTTGGTTCATTTACGGTGATGTACGCGGGCGAGTTGCCGATTCTTGATCCGGGCGGCGAAGTGTACACGCGAAGGACATTCAGCAATAAACGCTACGAAAGCCAACTGCTCAACTCCTTCGGTCACCCCGTTCCGGTCATCAACGGTCAACTCCAAAAAACCGGTCGCAATGCCAAAGGTAAAATCATTACGAAAACGTTTTCGGACGAAAAAGATTCTTGTACGATTGATTACGCTTCCGCCTACGGTCTTAAAGAGATCAAGAAGTTGGAGCGGACATTTGAGTTGACCAGAACCGAACCGGGCAAGCCGAACTCGTTGCTTGTAACGGACGAGATTGAACTTGATCCGGCAGGAACCTTCGAGACGGCGTTGGTTACTTACGCACCCTGGACAAAGCAAGAAAGTAACGATAAAATCAATTTGATTATCGGCACAAAAGACAAAACAATCCGTGTTGTTGTTACGGCGAGTGCCAACGGTCAACTGTTGCCCTTGCGGTTGGAGACGAGCGAAATCAACGAAGACGCGATGGCAAAGAAAAAACCAACCCGATTCGCCTTCAAAATGGATTCACCCGTCACCAATGCAAAAATCGTCGCAACAATAACGCCGTAAAAAAGAATCGTTGTAACGATTCACGGATATTTTGGTACCTGTCTATTTTGTTTTTCAAGATTGCGCGCAAAGACGCAAAGAAATTCAAGGTTGGTTTTAACTTGTTCTATTTTTGACTATGTTTATTATTTTATTCAAAGAAGATTTCTATA
>JAISQH010000237.1 GCA_031274385.1 Planctomycetaceae bacterium
CCTGCGTCCATTTTTTGTCCTGTTCGCGCAACGAAAAATAGGAGTTGAGATAACCGTCCGGTTGTTGAGCGGCGGCAATCCACGCGATCACGTCATCTGCTTGTTTTTCCAACGCCGGATCGGGATGGTCGGCAAGAGAATACGCGATGCCTTCAAGAAGTTTATAGACATCGGAATCGTTGAAATAGATTCCTTTGAAATCGCCGCCCATGAGTTTTGCGGCTTTGGCAAAATTCGTAAAACGTCCGGTTTCTTCGCACCATTTATAATTGTGCGGAATCGAGACTTCGCGGTTTATTTTCAATCGCTTTGCCCAAAATGATTTTGTGTCAAAATGAACATCGGTGAACGGTACCGAACAGAATGTCATGTTTTCTTGTGCTGCAATACTTTGGGCAAAAACGTTAAAGAGTATTGCAAAAAATATTGTGAGGTAAATGGTTGTTTTCATAATTGTTTAGTTGTGTAAAAGGTTAATGTTAAATTAGTTAAATTTGTATCAAAATGGCAAAACATATTATAACAATTGAACAAGGTTTTTGAAATAGGTAAAGACGGAATGATATTGTTTTCTGTTCTTATTCCGTCAACTCAAACGCAAAATGATTTTTTCCTTTTTTGACTTCTGCCTTTAATGGAGTTGTCGATTGTTCTGCGTACTTTTTCGGTAGGAGATTTTTGAATTGAGGCATTGTTGACGAACTATATGATGGGTTGTCTTTGTTTGCCGCGTATTCTGCGTTCATCTGTTCTTGGTTCGTTTGAACTTCCTTTGTGACGACAACATTGTAGTTTCCCAACATTGCTCCCGTCTTCGTTGCACCGAGTGTTTCCAGTGTAAATTTTCCGTTTGCGTCTGTTGTTGCTGAAGCCCCGCGTATGTCTTTGTTTTCAACTACCGGCAAAAAAACGACCAACGCATTTTCAAGCGGTTTACCTTGATAGGAAACTTCGCCGGAAACTCTAACCGTCGAAATACCGGACGACGAACAACCATTTACTAACAACACAATAACAATCACGCAAAAAAAGTGTTTCATCGTTTTCATTGTAATAAAAAAAGTCTGTAAAAAGTTTGCAAAAAATTATCGGCAGTTCAATGTGAACCGCCGTGTTGAAGGTTAATATCATTTACGGTAACTTCTAAAAACTCTTTTTTAACCACGAAAAATACAAAAAAACACGAAAGAATTTTTGTTATCACTTTTTTATGATAACCGATTGACAGCAATTGTATTTTTCGTGAAATTTCGTGTGTTTCGTGGTTAGTCTCGGTTTTTAGAAATTCCCTGTAGTCAGTAGTTTGTTTTATTCGGGAATTTTTTGCGTTTGACCGAACTCAATCAAGATCGGACCGAGTAATCCTGATGGAACAAGTTGATCTTGTGCAGAAAATCCTTGAAACTGTTTGTAAGTCCGATCACCGATTTTTCGTTCGGGAACGAGATAAAGGTTGGTTTGGGTCAGTCGTTTTTCCGGCGGCAATCCTGCGTCGCCGATCAAACGGTTTGCCCAGCAATTTGTAACTTCTATTTCCAACACATTTTCACCCGATTGACACGCGGAAGAAATCTCAATGGATCGGGGAGACGTCCAGAAAATTCCCAACTCATTGCCATTCAATTTCACTTTCGCAATATGATGAGCCGCACCAACAGAAAGCCGTGTGGGTATTCCGATTTGTGTTTCGTTAAGTGAAAACGTTTTTCGATAAATGGCTGTACCGGAATAATATTTAATTGCCGGATCGGCATGTTCGTTCCAGAGCATCAACCGATCAAAGATGATCTTTTCGCGACTTCCCCACGCTGGATCGAAACGGACTTCCCAAGATTCTTGTAACGCAATAGCGGGAGGCAGATTGGTGTTCCATTCCGTTTGTTTTCCTGAAGCGGTTCTCAATCGGCAGGAACCGCTTTTCCATTGCGTCAAAGTCGAATTTTCGTTCACTTCCAAACCGTTTTCAGGATACGAAATTTCCGTAACATGATCCTGATCCGGCGTTCCATCGAAAACCACGAACACCGAACCAAACGCCGCTAAATTGAGTGAGATTTTGGTACGTCCGTCTTCGGTAAAAGAATAAGCCAGCGGATCGGTAATTTTTCCTGTAACAGCATCCCACAATTTCGGTTTCCGATTGGCAACACGGAAAAAACAGTCTGCTTTTCCACTGCCAAAAACAAAGTAAATGTCTTTGTCTTTCAATGTTCGATGATGATATTCAAAAGGACCGGAAAAATCTGGAACGATTTTTTGATCCTGAACAAATTGTTGCAACGAAATTCCATGAACAACGGTTCCCATACCGATTGAATGTTGAAACGATTTTTCGCCGGTTTTGCCCCAAAGCTGATTTGCCAGGTCGGCGATTTCCTGATCGCAGGACGGATAACGATTCAAACCGGGCGTGCGAATGGTACGTTTATTACCGAGAACAATGGTTGCTCCTTCCGAAGCCAGTTGAACGATTTTTTTCAATGATTCAACCGGCAAGGCGTCTTCAATCGGATCCAGTACCAAAAAATGATAACTCATTCCGTTTGGCAAAACCAGTTTTCCATCACGATAAACAAGCCGGTGAACAAGAATTTCCGTATCGAGTAAATCGTACGTATATCCTGCCGGTAAAACAAGAGAAGAACCGGGATTCCATTTTTCAGCGCGTCCCCAGTTGACGTGATTTTTGTCACTGACATAAACGCAGGCATCAGCGGTGAAACTTCCTTTTCGCAGCAAATATTGGCAACGTCCGAGATAATTCATAAAAGGTGTTACGTAATTCCACCATGTCACATTGGTATTGATATGAGTTCCTGCGAAATATTCGTAACCGGGTTTGCCGATTTCCGGCGGTGAAGCGGTGAAGGTATGCCAGATGAACATATTGGCTCCGTCAATGAAATTGATGTCAGCGGCGGGTTTCAGGCGTGCCGGGTACATCGTCCAATGCCGAACCATGTGAGTAAAGGCTTCCACCGCAACTTCTTTTTGTCCGTAAATGTGCGACGCCATTGAAACGTAACGCATATTGGATCGCGTATTGTAATTCGATTCGTTGACCCAAAATTCACCTTGTGCAAAATCGTTTTCTCCGAAAAAAGAAAGCATATCCGCTTCACGAAACATGGGTTGTTGCCGGTTCCAGGGACCGCCGTTTTCGGAATGCCAAATGATTCCGTTTTCGTGACAAAGTTGACCGATGGTCGCGTAACAATTTTTGCGAAAACAATATGCGACCGTTTTATAATAATCATACAAAAATCGATTGGAAACATCTTGATTTTCGACAATCATTCCTGCCAGAACGGGCAGATAGGGTTTGAGGTCATAACCATTTTGCGACATAAATATTTTTTCAAATCCCGGAGTCCAATTGGGAGCACTTCCTTCCCAGCTGACGTTATAAAAATGCGAGAGCGTTTTTCCGGCATGAGAACCGGCGTCCCGAATCAGTTCCGAACCGATGTGACGAAAATATTGGGTACACGCTTCGGCGTTGAGAATATCGACGCTTCCCAAATCGCCCACCACTTCGTAACCGAAACGGAGGATATGCCAGTTCCCGTCGGGAACTTCCCATTTCAACAGATTATTTGTCACATGATCGCTTAGATCAATTATTTGCGCAACAATCGGCGATTTTTCATTGAGCGGAGTCACTTTGTGAAACGATTCGGTTTCCTGTAACGTCAAACGAACACCTAAAACGGCAACATCCTGATAATACCGTTTTCCGTCCGGTATTGGTAATTTCAGTTCAAATTTACCGGAACCGTTGACAGACGGATCACGATCAACAAGGTAAGAAGTCCAGATCAATTCTTTGGGAGCCTTTTCTTTCATATCCCAGGGACCTCGCAGATGTCCTCCGGTATTGGCGATATTGATGCTTACTTTTATGTTACAACGTGCGGCTTCCTTGATGGTATGCTTAACCATTTCGCGCCATTCCTGACTCATAAATTCGTACTTAATTTTGAACGGCACCGGAACATGATCTTTCGAATCAAAATCATCGTGATATCCTCGTGAATCGAAAAGCAAAATGCCGCCGATTCCTTTCTTTTGCATTTCTTCGATGTCATGAGTGATTTGTTCTTTTGTAACATTTCCCTTGAGCCACCAATAATAGACCCAAGGTTTCACCTCATCGGGAACCGTAACAAATTCAGACGGCAACAGCGTCTCGTTCGCATCGGCGTTGCCTGCCGGAATAAATGAGACAAAAAATACAATTAGGAAGCACACAGTGAAAATAATAGTTTTTTTCATGGTCATAAAAATTTGAAATAAGGGTGGATAGAAAATGTTTAGTCTTGTGGTTCTAATACAAGACAGGCATAAAACAAAATGTTGTCAACTTCAATGGCAAGTCGTCCATTGTCGAGCATTTTGATATTGGCGTTTGGTTTTCCATGCGGAGAAAGAACGGTGATTTTGATTTTTTTATCACGCCAATTTTCAGGAACGAAAATTTCAAATCGGAGCCGCCCGCTTGGCGTAACACGATCAGTTGCAATATCGATCTGGGTATTGTTCAAATCAACAAAGAGACGCTTTGAATCTTGAAGAAAGATGAAATAAAAAGCCCTGTAAGGGCGAAATATTCCAGCCCGCCGCAACGCGGCGGGAATCGTTTCGGAATATTCGTCGCCCTGAAAGGGCAGGATACGAAAAAGATCATTCATTGTTTCTTATATTGCGCCCTTTCAGGGCGTTGTTGATTGTGGTTCCCATGACCCACCGCGTTGCGGTGGGCTAGGTTAGGTTGCCCCTTGCGGGGCGTCAGGAAACGTTGGAGAATGATCGGAAATCAAAAAATACTGCATACATTTTGATCAACTATTCCCCAAAATCCAAAACAATCACAAATTATTTATGGAACAAAAATCATTTATGGTAATGCAGCGGTTTCACCATCGTTGACAATACCATAGACACGAAGAATAGTTCCTGTTACTGTTACGGCGACTGGTTTAACGGATCCATCACCAAGAAGAAACATACAGATTCCGGGATGCCAACTTCCGAAACCGCCTTTCGACGCATTGTTCCAAACGATACGGCGATTATCTGATGCGTGAGCATCCGCATCCGTACCAGTTCCAGCCGGAATTGGATTGATATCTTGTGCGATAAAGTTAATAGTCGAAGCCGAAGGATTACTTGCATTATACGAACGAACCAGTGGTCGTGCTGCACCGATACGATAAGCACCGCTACAAAAATAGGACATATCACCGCCATAATGGGTTGCTTGATTTTCTTGACCCAAAGGTAAAAATTTTTCACCAAAAATAAACTGGTTACTTGTTCCGTCCGACCACCATGCCATCGTATCACGAAGTTCCCAAGATGCAAAGTTATCTGTTTCACTCAAAGTAGCAGGTCGAAAAGGACCAAGCATATTCGGCGTATCATTGGTGTAGTCAATATTCCGATACCAATTCCCGCCTGCATTGCTGTGCATACATACAGGTGTTACATAATCCGTAATTGGACCGCTTCGATTGGGGCTATTGTCCAAATCACTTGCGTTGGAACCGGAATAAAACAAAAGTGAACCGCTCGAACGACGTGACGGACATCGCATGATCGGAACGGAACCAAAAGCGTTACGTTGATCGTTGTTGAGATCATTGTGAAACCAAGCGTTACAAAAATTTTCCGATATTCCCCTCTGAACCAAGATATCGTACAAACTATTTTGTTCCATGTATAAATAAAGTAAAGGCTGAGTGGTTAAGCGTTGTTGTGAGGAGTAAGCACTTCCGCCTGTACTGGTAGCACCAATAGAAAAAGGAGGAAGTCCGCTTCGTGTGTCGTGAAAATTATGTACGGCAATGCCGATTTGTTTCAGGTGGTTGGTACATTGTGTACGTCTTGCTGCTTCGCGGGCGGCTTGTACTGCCGGCAAAAGCAACGCGATTAACACTCCAATAATCGCAATCACTACCAGCAGTTCTACCAGCGTAAACGCGGATTTACCTGTTCGCTTTACCTGTCTTACCCCCCCCCCCTTCGCTTTCCTGAATTAACAGGGACAAATTGTTAAAATAGTTGTTGAAACAATAGTAAAAACATACCTCAAAACAGTGGACTAAATAATTGGTTTGCATTGTAAGTCTCCTTTACAAAAAATAAAAGTAAAATGGGTTGAAATTTTTGAATCCTATTCCGAACAAAATTTCAACCATGAAACAATAATACGTTACACAACGTATTTACGAAACAATAACACATTCAAGATCAAGAGCGTTAGCGATTTTTCGGATGGTTTGGGCGTGGTGACCAATGCCTAACGAAAAATGATGCGTCGGTCCCTCCGCAACCCAATGTTTCAGGAACCGCCTGATATTTGTACCGAAATATCCGTGCGTGTTGGTGTTGCCGGTTGGGGGAATCGGAGCTTTTAATGACTCCCCTTCGGCAACAATCAACTTGAACTTTCCGTCCGGTTTCACACCAATACTCAACATCGTAATCGGTCCCTTGCGAATGTTGAACTCAACACTCGCACCAAAACCCGGTTTGCCATGATACTTTTTCAAACTACGCAATACCGGTTTACGATCCGCAATATTCAAATGATGCGGACCGTCATGTCCCACCAACACCGTTTCCCGTACAAAATCAATCGGATGAAATTCCGCAAAACTCCCGCCAATTCCAAGACGATCCATCATCAACATGGCAACACAAGTTTTAATATCAAACTCACCGCACATCGGAAATCCCGCCCCCGTCAATAATGAATTACCAACAATCAAATTCGTCATCAGTTCACGCATCGGTGTTCCCGGCGCGGCTTCGTAATAATACGCCAAACCGTCAAGCCGTTGATCGTCAACAAACATCTCCAACGCCACCGCCGCCTTCGCCGCAATGTGTAAATCCGTTTCAGTTAATCTGGTCGTTAACGGATCGGAAATCGGATTCGGCATTTCAAAAAAATTAATAATCTCGTTTTTCTTTTGCTCAATTTCGTTCGAATAATCCTCACTGTAAAATTGAAGAATCTGATCCGGTTCACACTGAACAACATGAACCCCAAACGCCGCCGTCAACGCCGTCGGATCCGTGTGCATGTCAAGCATGGACTCAAGAACGTGTCCCAAATGACCAAGCCGCGCACGACGCAAATCATGGAAAACATGAGCAATACGGCACCATTCCTCAATTTCCGTGTCAGAAACAGGATCGCCTTCAAGTGTTCCGATAATCACTTCAGGAACCTTACAGCCCATGCGAAAAGCAACTCCAAGAAATTCCGGTACAGAACAAAAATCGTCGTTACAAAGCTGCATGTACGTCGTGCCGTGCGAATAATCCATCGCCGCCATCGGTTGAAGCGCAACAAGAACAATAGGAACATCCAACCCGCGAAAAATCGCCCCAATCGTCGATGAGGTCGCATACGTCAGCATGTCAACAAAAATAAGATCAAGATCCGCCGCTTTCAACTTCGGAAGAAGTTCCAACGATTCCGAAGCATTGTCAACAATTCCAAAGTTAATACACTCAACACGGAACCGCTTTATTTTGTTGCAAAATATTTTCAGTTTGCCGTCCAGTTCGTCCAGCAAACCGGGAAACTGACTCCAATACGTCTCGTGTCCGACTCCAAAAACTCCCACCTTTGCCGTAAGCGGTCTTCGTCGCGGAATAGAAGAAATCAATGTTCCCGTTGTTTCAGGAACAGTTAAAACATTATTGTACATTATAGTTGAAATTCAATTCGGTTGTTTTTTAACAAGCATTAAAATAACAATAAACGCCAATGGATACATACATCCCGACGCAATCCAAACAGGAAGGAACGAAAAACGGTCAACAAGGAATCCGATTGCCGTGTTGGCTCCCATTCCGCCAATCGTTCCAACCATTCCGGTCATTCCCATCACCGTCGCAACACGGTATTTCGGAAACGTGTCACTAATCATTGTAACGTAATTCGTGATCCAAAAACCGTGCGCAAACATCAGCAATGACATCATCGCAATTGCCGTGTAGGGACTCGAAGCAAACGCCGCAAGACTCGATGAAACGGTTAAAAGTGCCGAAAGAGCCATGACGCCTTTTCGTGCTGTCGAAACAGAAAATCCCGCAGCAATCAACCGATCCGACACCAATCCGCCTAAAATATTCGAAACACCAAGTGCAAAAAACGGAATCCACGCCAACGACCCAATCGTTTCCAACGAAAGTCCTTGTTCCTGATGCAAATATTGCGGAATCCAGAACATGTAAAAGTAAAAAACCGGATCGAAAAGAAACCGAGCCAATGCAAGTCCAATAACCTCTTTTCGGAAAAACAAAGAAACAAACGAATCGGAATCTTTTGGTTTTTCCAATCGTATTTCGGGTTGATCCGATTCGATCCACTCTTTTTCCTGTTGAGTAACAAATGGCGATTTTGTTGGAAGATGATAAAAAATGAACCAACAAACAACCCAAAGAACCCCAAGCAAACCGGTAGCAACAAACGCCCCGCGCCAACCAAAAAGCCCGACCATCCAAACAGTTAAGGGCGGAGCCATCACTGCGCCGAGACTTGCGCCGCCAATCGCAATACCAACCGCCAACGCCCGTTGTTTTCCCGGAAACCATTCCGAAACCGCTTTGACCGCACCGGGAAAACAGGCTCCCTCACCAAAACCAAGAAAAAAACGACCAATTCCCAGTTGAACCGGTGTCACCGCAACGGCGTGAAATGCACTGGCTGTTGTCCAAATCAAGACCGCCAAACCAAGTCCCAATCGGGTTCCGACACGATCCAGAAACCAACCGCCAAGAAGGAACATGACGGCATAACTCGCCATAAATGCCGTTGTAATAAAAGAATACGTTTTATTGTCAATATGAAGTTCTTCACAAATCGCCGGTGACACAACCGACAAAACCTGCCGGTCAAGAAAACTCAATGCAGTAGCGCAAAAAAGCAATCCGCATAACCACCAACGTAAATGAGGAATCTTCATCGGAATAATTGTTGTCAAGTGAAAGTGACTTTCTTAATTCATTCTTAATTCACTCAACACTATACACCAAAAATTCCGCCGGTTCAATACAAAAAACAGATGATTTTGCGTCTGTTTTATTGAGAAAATAAAAGAACTTAACTATCGATTATTATTAAGTTTATAGAATATTTTTCGTACAAAATAGCAATATTAGAACATGTACGAAATGATTTTACGACATGTTGCCTCGATTTTATTTTTGAATTCTCCATTCTATTTGATGATTGGTTCTTAATCACCACATTGTCTGAACTTTGATTGGGAACTTCTAAAAACCTCACTCTTCACAAATCTCACATTGAAAAATAAGGGACTTGCGAACAACTTTTAGGTAAAATAATGAGTTTTTAGAAGTTCCCGATTGCAGTTGATTGAATTGATTTATCTGATGATTTGATTCTCTAATCCTCAATCATAGCCATCATTCAATCAACTTCAATCAAAGTTCAGACCTTTTCCTCAATCATAATGCATCCCTTCAGTGATTCTTAGTCACGTTCCAAGCCGTAACGTTTGATTTTTCGATCTAAGGTTGTTCGTTCGATACCGAGTTGTTTTGCTGCGATGCTTTTGTTCCATTGGAGATGTTCCAATGTTCGGATAATATGGTTCCGCTCCATGTCTTCCAGTGAAAGCGGAATGAAAACATCTCTTGGTTCGTCTTCATGGCGAATATCGGTTTCGCCTGTTGTGTTGAGGGAGGAAAGAAGCAAATCCTGCTCCTGAATATAATCGCCCGACCCCAAAACAACCGCCCGTTCCACCACGTTTTTAAGTTCGCGGATGTTGCCGGGCCATCGATAACCCATCAGAACCCGCATGGCGCTGGAATCAAACCCTTTGTATTTTCGACCCGTTTCCTTGCAAAACCGTTCAAGAAAATAATCCGCAAGAATCGGAATGTCATCAACACGTTTGCGCAACGGCGGAACAATAATTTCAAGCACACGCAAGCGAAAAAATAAGTCATGCCGAAACCGCCCCTCTGCAACTTCCTTTTCCAAATCCCGGTTCGTTGCCGCAATCACCCGAACATCAACCGTTACCGTCATGTTACCGCCCACCCGTTCAAAAGAACTCCCCTCAAGAACACGAAGAAATTTCGCCTGAAGCGATTGACTCATCTCGCCAATTTCGTCAAGGAATAATGTTCCGGTGTTCGCGGCTTCAAATTTCCCGATCTTCCGGTCTGTCGCTCCCGTAAATGCCCCCTTTTCGTGTCCGAACAACTCACTGGCTAACAGACTTTCGGAAATCGCCGCACAATTCAAACAAATCAACGGTTTCGATTTGCGGGAACTGGCAAAATGAACCGCCCGCGCAATCAGTTCCTTGCCAACACCGCTTTCGCCCCGAATCAACAACGACGTCTTCGCCTCCGCCGCACGAGAAATCAAATGATGAATCGTTTGCATTTGAGAACTTTGACCAATAATCTCACTGCTCATCTGAAGCATTTCCCGAAGCGTTGTGTTTTCCTTTCTCGCCTGATGAAGATTGGCGGCTAACTCTTTTTGCTTGTTAATGTGCGCCAACGCCACGCCAACCGTGTCCGCAACCGCCAACGTATATTCAAGATCAGATTCATCCAAATATTTCGATTCGCTTAACGTGTAAAGATGCAACATGCCAAGAATGACATTTTGAAAACGAATCGGTGCCGCCATGGTGTTTTTGATTTCGTTTCTGTCTCTCAAATTGGTTTCCTCTTTCGATTTGGAACCTTTGTGAGACTCATGAAACAAAAACGCTTCTTTCTTTTCAAAAACCGTACGGACAATTGTTTCGGAGATGGAGTTGTATTGCAGGTTTTCCAATGTTGCATTGGCAACAAGCCGGATGTCCGAAGCGTTTTGTGTTGAATTGAGGTTGTACGGAAAAAGCCAAAGCCCCGCCCCTTCCGCTCCGGTCGCATTGAGTAAACCCTCAATCGCCAATTTGGCAACCTGATCCACTTCTTCCACTTTTCCAAGATGATAGGCTAAGCGGCAGAGTTCAATAGGACCGAATCCGGTTCGGGTGGTGATTCGGGCTTGCTTCGGATCGGTTCCCGGTTTCAGAATGGCGGTTTGCCCGGTTTGATGCAGAATTTCCGTCGAAAGGGACTTGTCCTCCTTCGGACCTCGCAACGTCGCCGAAACACCAAAAATTCCTGACGGCTGTTTGCTCGTTTCTTCGTCGCCCATCTGATCCGGAAAAATCTCCGTTGTTCCCAGTTCGCCGCAGCCAAACTGGAACACCGTATGACCAATCTGAATGTGTTGCCCAGCCTGAATAGGAAAAATTTGTTGCGCGGAAATCAGCCGTTCATCAACATAAGTGCCGTTTCGGCTTCCAAGGTCTTGAATGTACCATTGACCTTCCTCAAAAAAAATCTTGGCGTGAAACCGGCTGCAACGATCATCCAAAAGTGAAATTGTGTTTTCCGCAGCACGACCAAGCATGGTAACAGCATGACTCGTCAACGAATAAAGCTCTTTTTGCTCTCCGTTTTGAATCAGAACCAAATAAGCGTTTTCAGATTGCATATTCGAAATTTTGTGTAGATCAAACTCAGGACTCGAAAAAAAGGAATGATTCAAACGTTATTTCAATCAATATTTTGATTATACCTTATTTTCGTCTCAAATCGAAGAACGAAGTCAAATTTTCTGATTATTTTGGGTTTTGTGGAGTCTTTCTGGTGTGGATTTTATCAATACCATGAAAGGGTTAAATAACATGCCCTTGTTATACCACATTAAGTCATAAACATAATTCGCATGGCGTTAGCGACGGGGGCTTGCCCCCTTGTTCTACCCCACCATTTTTTCGAGATACGAACCAGACGAACAATACAAGATAAACGAAAGAGCCATCATCAATTCTATTTTAGTCGCGCTAGCGACGACATGATGCATAACCGGCGGTGTCGCGCAGCGCAACCGCCGGACAACGCCCACAACCATCATCAAGTCGCGCAGCGACGGCATTATCAAAAGCGGAGTTTAGGGAATGAGACGAAGATGGGTCTCGATAATGTCGTCGCTGCGCGACTTTGTCGTTGGGGGAGACACGATCCGGTGATTGCGCTGCGCTCCATCACCGGTTATGCATCATGCCGTCGCTGCGCGACTATTGAAAAAATGTATG
>JAISQH010000254.1 GCA_031274385.1 Planctomycetaceae bacterium
GAATCGTTGGACGATCATAAAAAAGAGTTACAACATCTTGCCGATGAGTTAGGTATTTCCGAACGAATAGTCTGGTATGGAGGAATCGACAATCCGCTTACGATTATTCCTAATTTTGATGTGGCGGTACTTTCGAGCCGTTCGGAAAGTTTTTCCAACAGCGTTTTGGAATACGCTGTTGCGGAACGTCCGATTGTTGTTTCGGATGTCGGCGGGCTGGGCGAGATTGTCGAAAATAACCGAACCGGTTTTGTTGTTCCTCCGCAAAACCCGGAAAGATTAGCGGAAAAAATCCTGTTGTTTCTCGAAAACCCCGAACTGGGAAAAACGTTTGGAAAAAAAGCAAAAGAATTTGTGTTCGAACAATACGACGAGAAAAAAATTCTCGAACAATATCTTAACTATTATCGATTGAGAGCGGGAAATACAGTTACAAAATAATTCAACCGGTGCAAAACCGTTGTCTGAATTTTCGTGCGGGAAATCCGAAAGAATGTTTGAACAACCGCAGCTCCCAAAAATATGATTGAGGATTCCAGCCGGCTCCCGCTTTTTCTACGGCTCGAATCGACGGCAAATTGGAGCAATCAATATCAACAAATAATTTTTTGAATCCCCGCTCTTCGGCAATACAACAAATTTCCGCGTAAAGCCGCGTTGCCAAACCGCGTCCGCGAGATTGTTGCCGAGTATAGACTGTCCGAATAACGCCTTCGTTCTGTTCCATGCGGAAAAAGCAATGTTGCGTCATCGGTTTTAATCCTGTAACACATGCAGCGTAACAATCCGGTATCATTGGTGATACGGAAAAATTGGCGTAACCGGTTAAAACAAAACCGCCTTGTTCGATCAACTGCCTCAGAAGTTCGCAATCGTCTTTTGAGAAACCGTCCGCGCCGCTCTCACTCCAACATTGACAATCTTCAAGCGTTGCAAAACTCCAACGTATAAAGTTGTCATTTTCTGTGCGAAATCGTTTCCACTGGCTGTCCGGTAATGTCAGGTCGAACTCCCAAAACGCAAGAGAACGAATCCAAAGATAATCCGTAAAAATATCAACAAAACGCCGAAAATATTTTCCGTTACTGCTCAACTTTCGTGCGAACAAATTCATTTTTGTAATCAATTTTGTAATCAATTTTGTAATCATATTCGTAATCATTATTCGTAATCATTATTCTTTCTCCGTTTTTTTCTGTTTTGATTCACGCCGTCGGCGAATATACGGCATAACAGTATCGTACAACGAAAAAAACGTTTTGCCCAAAAAAGAAATCGGCAGTACTATTTGTCCGACCGTTTGCGGTTCAGGATTCCAGATTTCCTGATTCGGTGCCATTATTCCCATAAAATCAAAGTAGTCAATTTCCGAATCATCAATTAACTGTTCGTTAATCATTAGGTGCAAAACCTGTCCGGGTGAGGCTTGTCTCAACGAATCATCAATACCTACTTTTTGACCCAAAACGGTTTTCTTAGACCGGTAACAATATTGAAACGCAATTTGTTTGCCTGCATAAAAAAGGATGTAAAGCCGGAGAAAACCTTGTTCGGCAAGCAGTCTTGCCTGTTCCAGAAAAAAGGTTCCTTTATTTTGTTTCAAAATACTTCCGCCTTCGGCACCTTTCCAACCGGAGTCTTCCAATTGAAAACATTCCGGCAGCAACGATTCAATTTGTTCTGTATTGTCAAATACTTTCAGTTCGCAGGAATTGGACAAATTGTTCCTGATTCTCCGCCGGATATGTTTTATTTCATTTTTTTTCCATAAATTTGTTACCGATTCTCTTTCACCTTTGAGCGGCACAACAGCGGTTTGGTATCGCGGCAGCCATTGCGATTGACGTTTTGTTTCTTGCAGGTATTCACGAAACAATTTCCATTGCGGGTGATCGAAACGTACCGGATCAATCCAAAGAAGATCGTAAGGTAACGATTTTAATGTTGCGAAAAGACAATCAAAAACAGTACCGGCATCAACGGAATTGTCGAGTAACAAATCACCGCAAAACGCCCAATCGTTACTTGTCAACATACCGGTACGCAACGGCTTCACTTTGTTTCCGCGAAACAAAGGTATTCCCGCAACAAAATTTCCGTCAGATTCGATAACGAGTGTATGAAACGCCGCTCCTGCCGCAAAATGATTCATCCAATGCTCAATACATTCCGCACGCAGTAACGGGGACGTTACATTGCTTCGTTCCCAAAGTAAATTCCACGCAACAGTATTGTTACGCAGTGATTCAGGTGAATCCAAAATCAGGGAAGAGTATTTTGTCATAAATATTTCAAAATCGTTCGTGTATTTCGTGGTTGAAAAATAAAGGGTGTTGCGCTGTCATACTACACCGTACAATTACTAATTACTAACTACTGTTCACTGTTCAGTGCTTCAACTGCCTTGTCGAGTTGCGGGTCGTAATACGGTGGTTTGCCCTGCAAAATAAAAGGGGCAGATATTTTTTCTGTTTCATTTTGAGATGGATCGGATTTAATGTCGCGAATTTCTTCAGGCAGGCGGCGGAGAAAATCGTTGAGTATGAGTTCACGATTTTCTGTGACACAATTGGAACGGCGTTCTCTTATTTGAAGTGTCGCATAACGCTGAGACTCGGAAATCGGTACCAACCGGTCAGGCATCACGCCCCATGAATCCGATTCCTGAGCGTCTTGGTTTCGATGAATGTTTCTGTTACTCGGTCTCCAATAACTTGCGTCAGTCAGTTGGAGTGTACCGGAATTAAGCGGCAAAGGAACGATTTCCTGTACCGTTCCTTTGCCAAACGACCGAACACCAATAATCGTTGCGCGTCCGAAATCCTGAAACGCTGCCGAAAGAATTTCCGCCGCACTGGCGGATTCGCCGTCAATCAGAACCGCCATCGGAAGCCGGCAAATCGGAGTTTGTCCGTTAAGATGATAAACCGTTTTCACGGTGCCATCACGAAACCGAGTTGAAACAATAACCTTTTGTTCCGGCGTCGGCTGAAGAAAAAAAGCGGCAATCTCAACACAAATTGTAACATATCCGCCGGGGTTGTCACGCAAATCAAGAATCAATGACTTGGCGTTGTCTTTTGAAATTTGTTCCAACGCGGCACGAACTTCCGTCGCCGTCCGGTCACTAAATGAAGTAATCCGAAGATAAGCAATCTCCGGGTTATTTTCCAAACAAAAAAGACGCTTCCCTTCGGTATCAATACGGTCGCCCTCAACACTGTCACGAAAAACCGGAGCCGGTGTTACGGAAAACTCAACCGGTTCCGTTTTGCCAAAAGGAAGAATTGTCAATTCAATTTCTTTTTTACTCAATGGCTTCAAATGATTTCCTCTGAAAAGTTCGGAAACTTCATAAAAAGTAAGTCCTTTGGTCTCTTTTCCGTTGACGCGCAAAATTTTGTCACCGGAACGGATTCCCGCCTCATAAGCCGGAGAACCGGGAATCGGATAAACAATCTCCGATTCTTTTTCAATCGGGTTTTCACGGTACACAATGCCAATACCGTCAAAACGGTTGTCAAGATTTTCTTCGTATTCTTTTTGTTCGGAAAACGGAATGTACGCCGAAAAAGGATCGTCAAGCGAATGGTTCAGTTGTTGAACCATGCCGGTCATTGCCCCTTCAAACAGCATCTTGGCAGTAGGGTTGGCTAAGGCGTTACTTTCAATTTGGTGCAGCGAATCGATAAGGATTCGATCACGCATTGTCATTCCTGAACAAAAAAAATAAAGAATGACCGCAATTAAAAGAACATAAAAATTCAATCGAGGCATGTTATTTTTCGAAATATTTTTCGATTTGACGAATTAGAAGTTGCGGAACGATGGGTTTGCTACAAAATGCGTCCATTCCTGCATCAAGACATTTTTGAATATCTTCTTTGGTCGCGTTAGCGGTCAACGCAATAATTGGTGTACGTTTTTTACCTTGCTCCAATTCCCATTGCCGTATTAAATCAGTGGCTTCGTAACCGTCCATCTCCGGCATCTGGCAATCCATCAGAATCAGGTCATAATCCTGTTTCCGTACCGTATCACACGCTTCATTGCCATTAAGTGCCAAATCACAAGTGAATCCGGCTTCAAGTAACAAATTTTTTGCAACAATTTGATTGACCCGATTGTCCTCAACTACAAGAATGTGAATCTTGCCCGCTAATTTTGACAAAAACCTGTTTTCTGTTTGTTCCTTCTTTTCAGTCTTGCGCCATTTCGTAACTTTTTTCAGCGTATCCGTTGTAATAATTCCCGATTCAAGTTTCATTTGGATATCAGCAGCAAGCAACCGGTTCATTACGGAATCAAATAATGTTGAAACAGAAATCGGCTTGCTAATAACGGCTACGTCGCGTTCTTGAAAAAATCCCATGTCCCAATCTTCATCAAGAGAACGCAGCAAAATGATTTGCGGAATTTGTGTTACTTTTTGTTGGCATTGCTTCAATATTTGGTGTACTAATTCAACTCCGGTTGTATTCGAGAGCGTGTTGTTAATGATGAGTAACTCAAATGTTTTTGTATATTTTTTCCAATCCTGTTTTATTTGTGTCATCGCCTCATCGGAACCACTGACAGAACAACTCAATCCCCAATCCGATAATTGAGTTTGAAGCGTTCCTCTTTGTGACAAATTGTCGTCAATGACAAGAGCCGTCTGACCTTTGATATGGTCTCCGCTAATGGTTTTCCGATAAACGATCGCGTTACAAAATATTTCGTCAGAAAAAGGACAATTCTCTATGTGATGTTGACATTCGATTGATTCCGATAGCAAACACGGAATAATTTTTGGATCACAATCTAACGGTATTGTGAACCAAAATGTCGAACCATCTCCCTTTTTGCTCTCAACTCCGATTTCACCTCCCATAAGATTGACCAGTTTTTTTGAAATTGCCAATCCCAAACCGGTACCGCCGTACAAACGATTGTGAGAAACATCAACCTGCGAAAACGCCTTGAATAACCGGTCAATCCGATCTTGCGGAATACCAATTCCCGTATCACGAACACTGAAACGGATTTTCAGTTTCGATTCCTGTACCGATTCAAGCGTTACATTAATTTGAATTCCGCCTTGTTCCGTGAACTTGATCGAATTACTAATCAGATTGATCAAAATCTGACGTATCCTTCCCGAATCACCGGAAACGGTTCGGGGTAAATTGCGGCTGATAAAAACGCCGAGTTCCAACTTCTTATTATTGGCACGCGAAGCAAGAACTTTCAGTACAAATTCAAGCATTGCCAACAAATCAAACTCCTCCGAATCAAGTTCCAACTTACCGGCTTCAATTTTGGAAAAATCAAGAATATCGTTAATCAAAAAGAGAAGCGATTTTCCCGAATCATTGATTAATTGTGCATATTCGTTCTGTTTTGCGTTCAATTCCGTACCTAATAACAGTTCAGAAAGTCCGATCACGCCATTGAGCGGCGTTCTGATTTCGTGACTCATGTGAGCGAGAAATTGGCTTTTTGCCTGATTGGCATTTTCTGCTTCGTTTTTGGCTCGTTCCAGATTTTCCGCAAACCGCTTTCGCCCTAAATGATTGGCTAATCCCTGAGCCAGTAACGTTAACTGTTTCACATCCATTGAGTCATAACGATTTTTTTTGTTACTAACGCCCATAATTCCGATTGACCGGTTTTCATCAACAATAGGTAAATTCATGTGAGAACGAATCGGTAAATGACCGGCTGGAAAATGCCGCTCTCCGGGTAACGCCGAAACATCATCGTGAATAACCGCTTTGCCTGATTGGAGACATTCTGTTAACGTTTCAGAAAATATGTGAGGTATTCCCTTCTCTGTTTTGGTCGGCAATGTACAGACTAACGCTTGACCAAAAACAAGCGAACGGAACAGCAAGGTGTCTTCGGCTTGTTCTAAAAGTACAATATATCCCATTTCACTTTGCGTCAAATGTACTGCCGTTTCAATTGTGAAATCAACAATTTCCTGTTCCGTACAATCTGTCATCTGCGCCAATTTAAGTAACGCATTCAATCGGGTCTGATCAATTTGCAATTCCTCAAAATGTTGATGCCGCTCAGTCACATCAAGAATAACAACAATAATTTGCGCAATAGAATTGTCGGAATCCCTGATAACAGAAGCGTTCATTTCTCCCCAAAGTGCTTCACCGCTTTTTGAACGGAGCAAAAGTTCAATACGGTATTTGTTCACCATACCGGAAATAACACCCCGCCGCTCAAACGTAAGGAAACTCTGTTCCAAATATTCCTCATCATAAATCATTTCAACTTTCTGTCCCAATAATTCTTCTTCCGAATATTCAACAAAAGCACAAAGAGCCGTATTGACTGAGGAAAAACAAAAATGGGCGTCAAGAAAAAAAATGGGCGAATTGCTGTTATAAATCAATGCCTGAAGTTGAGAACGGCTTCGGTCAAGTTCCTGCATGCGCTCCTTGATCTTTTCTTCCAACCGCGTTTTCATCTGCAATTCATATTCATTTTCCAGCGATTCTGTTTTCGGCGTTTCAATTTTTGGTTGTTCCTCTTTTTGTTCACTTATTGAGCCGGTCTGTTTGGTCAGGTTGTTTCCGAAACAAATGATCCCGTTGATTTGACCTTGCGAATCAACAAAAGGTTCAATCTGTATTTCGTATTGCAATTCGCCGGTCTTAACAATCTTTTTTGAACATTGCCCCTGAAGTGCAAGATGACAAAGCCGAACAATTTCAGGATATTCGTCCGATATTTCCTCAACGTTTTTATCAAGTGCCGCATTGGGAAATAGAATATCGAAGTGACCGTCATTCTTGTAATAAAATCGAATCACGCCGTGGGTGTCCGCAATAAAACACGTCTTACCAGTATGACGCACCAACGAAAGAAGTACCGAATCTCCATCCAAAAACGAGTTAGCAGAAAACATAAATGAGTTGTGTTGAACAGGCATAATTGTAATAATAACGGTCTTTTTTAATTTTGTTGATTCTACTTCCGTCAGTCACACGATTGATGTTTAAGTCAATTATTTTAATTCATATACTTTCGGCGGTCATAAAGATCATGTTTTTGTGAATTATTTTTGTAAAGGTATTATTAACATCCCGTTGTTCGCAAAACTTTTAATAATGTGTTCGGTTTGTACGATGAATTAAAACAACTCCGTAGGA
>JAISQH010000263.1 GCA_031274385.1 Planctomycetaceae bacterium
GGGATTTTACTTACCCCGTGCTGCGCAAGCTTGCACGGGGTTATCAAAATGAAACTCCTTCGGAGTTGTTTTTAATTCAATACCAAAACAATTGACTAAAATAATTGACTAAAATAATTTACAAAAACATCAATCATTAAAAACAAAATAGACAGTTACATTAAAATAGACCAAACGATTAATTAAAATAGACAGTTACAATTCAAGGTAAGCAATCATGTGTCAATAAACTTATTTTTTTTGTTTTGAGATACCCATTGCCCATTCATTTTTGTTTTCCCTAGTCGCGCAGCGACAATATGATGCATAACCGGCGGTTGCGCTGCGCTACACCGCCGGTTATGCATAATGCCGTCGCTGCGCGACTAAAATCAAAACCAAGTATAGCATCGTTACAATTACCATATAAATAAACTTCTTTGCGTCTTTGCGTACAACCTTTCAAAAACAAAAAAGACTGTTACATCAATCTGATTTTTAGAGGTTCCTGTAGATTTCGCCATTGAGAAAATCTTGCCAGGCGGTTTCGAACCAGAGGTTGGTTTCGGGAATGGGGCGGCGTGTTTCCCATTTATGTACTATTTCGTTGGTTTCCGGGTTGTAACGGCTCAGCAAAACTTTTTCCCGATAACATTCCTTTTCCGGTTGCAAACTCCATTGGTTGGCGTCTAATTTTTCGTGAACCGGTTTTCCGCCGACAACCAACCCGCTGCCTCGACTGCCGACTCCCGAAGTGATTGCGTAACAAATCGCATCCAGATAAACAGCATGGGCAAGACAAAATGATCCGCCGTCGTTACGAAATTCCTGCCAGGCGTTTTGAACTGCGGTTTTCAGATCATCGGGACGCCGGATTAACGCACCGAATTGTGACATTCGGTGACGAATCGAATTTGTAACGGATTCTTTGGTTTGGGGCAATGACGACATCAAATTTTGTACACTTAACGCGGCGGCATCCGTATCGAGTGTCCGGTCGGAATATCGTTTTGCAATCAATTCGGCGGCGCGGAACGCTCCAACCTGACCGGAGTTCAATGCGGAACCGCCGGGACGGGCAATTCCGTGTGAACCGTTGACTTCGCCGATGGGAAAAAGATGTTTGATGTTTGTTGATTCCCACCAGATTGTTCCGGCAAGACCGCCGTTGTTGTGCTGTGCGCAAACGGCGATTTCGAGCATTTCGTTTCGCAAATCAATACCGTTACGGGCGTAAAGTTCAACAGCAACAGGATTCATTTTTTCGAGCCGTTCAATGGGCGTGTTCAATAAGGCTGCGGAATTTTTGAGATAGTGATAGGCTTCTGTTGACAGTTGGTCAAGGCGGAAATCGCACGGATTTTCGCGATAATCGAGAAAAACGCGGCGATGATGTTCGACGGTTTCAATGTGAACTAAAATGTCAAGAATTGAACTGCCTCCGATTACTTTTTTAACATCGAAGGGCCACTGATAACCTTTCAAAAAGATTTTTGAATGAAGTTCGCCGGGCGAATCGAAATATTGGCACAAAAATTCTTGCGGATTGTTACCGTTGGAATCGGTACTGACGAATTTTGGTACAACTTGCATATATGTACCGGAAACGTTCCAACGAAAGCGGGTTGATGCCATTCCGAACTGTGATTCCGGCAGATTTTGTGCTTCGGCACCGATTGCCAACGCCAGTCCGATACCGCCGTTGTGACAGAGCGGATAGACGCTTTTTTCGTACAATCCGCCGGGACCGCCTGTAGCGAAAACAACATTTTCAGCAAGAACAGGAACCCGTTTGTTGTTCTCATCAAGAAAAACAGCACCGCAAGCCCGATCATTCCATTTCAGGAGTTTGACGCAGTAATAATGTTCACAAACGGGAATTTGTAATTCTTGAACACGTTTAATGAGTACGCGGCACATTTCTCGTGAGGTGTAGGGACCGACGGAGGTTGCGCGTTGTCGCGGGTCGTGATCTGTTTTGTAACCGACGAACTGACCGAACGCATCGGTTGGAAACTTAACACCGAGATTGACCAGATGTAAAAACGTACGGGAAGACAATGCGGCTTCGATCAAGGCAATATCGCCGTGCATGGAACCGCTGTCGAAAAGAGTTTGAGCCATTTCGCGCGGCGAATCTGTTTGATTTCCGTAAAGCGAAAGTTTGTAATAGGTTTGCTTATCGCTTCCGGTGTTAATTGACGTACTTTTATCAAGACCTTCCGTTGCGATCAGAATATCATCAACACCTTCGGCACGCAACCGAACCGCAGCACAAAGCCCGGCGGCTCCGCTTCCAATAATTAATGTATGTACTTTTTGCATCATAAAATGTTTTTTAATTGCTATAGTTTATGTTTCAAAAAAAGTGTGCGGTAAAATAGATTGCCTCTATTTTGGTAAATTGTATTATTAACCTCCCGTTGTTCCCCAAATTTTTGATAACGTGTTCGGTTTGAACTATGAATTAAAACAATTCCGTAAAACAATTCCGTAAAACAATTCCGTAAAACAATTCTGTAAAACAATTCTGTAAAACAACTCCGAAGGAGTTTTCATGTGGATAACCCCGTGCAAGTTTGCGCAGCACGGAGTAAATGTTCAAATAACATTCATTCCGAAGGCGATCCAGAGCGGCAACGTCATAATCGAAACAAGTGTGTTGCTGATTACCGTATCGAACGCCGTTTCGGTAACACCGTTGTAATGCTTTGCCAGAACAATGGGAAAAATTGCTGAACCCATCGCCCCGTGAATCACCAAAATCCGCTTAATCTCAACCGTGCAAGGAAGAAAAACCGCCAACGTCAGAAAAATCGAAGGCATGACCGCCAAACGAATCAGGCATGACCAAAATGAAATTTTAAGTGTTGTCTGCCAACGGCTTTGGATCACTTTGTGGTGGATGAGTGCCGTAATGGTAAGACCAACCGTCATCAGCGACATCGGAATCGCCGTCTGTCCGATTTGATGAATCGCCCAAAACAGAAAACCAAAACACGGAATCACGTATTCGTGAAATTCCTCAGGAATGAACACGCTACGTCCCAGAAGATTCAACGGTACCGCTACCAAAATCGCAAGAATAGGACCGTTGATCAGATGGTGCCAGGATTTTGAGTCACACCTCCCCATCATCGTAAAAACAACCAACGTCCAAACGGAAACTTCCGCTCCAAGATATTGCAAAAACAAAACGCCCATAGTTCGATGATCGCCGGGAAACAAAACATCAACAAGCGGTATGGCAACATAACCGTAATTCAAAATACCAACACAGGCTGAAAAGGTCCGTTTTTGCTGCCATGTTGTCAGACCGGTTCCCTTGGGTATTGCAGTAACCGCAAAACCAATTAAAATACCAAGTCCCGTTAAAGAAAATCCAAGTAACGGCGGTAGCCAAAGATTTTGAAGATCAGAAAAAGCGTTGGTACTTAAAATCCGGTCAACAATCAGGCAGGGAATCAAAAGATCAATGGTTAACCGCAATAAACCATGATCCGTCTCCGGTGAAATACGACCGGTTCGCCTCAGAACAATGGCAAAAAAAATAATGCAAAGAACCGAAAGAATCGCCGCCAAAGCAATAGAAAAAGTATGAAAAAATGTCGTGGACATAAAAAACAAAGGAAAAAATGTTGCCAAACGGCGTTTCAACAAAGTGTCAGCTCTAATGGAATTTTTCTAGCCCCTTAAAATAACAGATTACACAATTTAGACAAGCCGGAACATTATGCGAAATTGGGACAATGTGGTAAAAACTTTAAATTATTGACAAAATAGGAAAAATCAAATACGATAAACAACAATATGGAACTTAATATTCCCATAAAATATCGAAAAGATATTGAAATTGCGACCACTTTGCTCAAGAATGATGGATGCAAGTCCATTTTTCTCTTTGGTTCATTGGTTACCGGAAAATTTCACGAGGGTTCAGATATTGATATTGGGGTAAAAGGACTCCCCAAAGGTAAATTTTTTGATACCTGCGCAAAAGTCTATTTTGCTGTTGATAATGATATTGACATTATTGATTTTGACAATGAAATAGATTTATATTCTCTTTTGAACCGATTAGGCGAGGTAGTTGAAATTGGATAACAACGTAAAAGAAAAAATCGAATACGAGATTTCTCGCATTGAGAAGTTGATAAATGACGCAAAACCCCTATTGGATTTGTGTAAACTTAAAGAGCCGGATTTTGTAGAAATAACAGCATCGGCGCAAATACTTCATTCGTTTTATAATGGTGTAGAAAGTGTTGTTGTACTCTTTTTGAAAAGTATAGATGAAAAAATACCTAACGATAGCAGATGGCATAAAACATTATTTGAAATAATATTTGATACAAATTCAAAAAATAGAGAAATCATTAGAAGGGGCATAAAAGAACAAATGGAACAATATATGTATTTTCGACACTTTATAAGACATTCTTATAGTTCCGAATTAAAATGGAGTGAAATGGAACCATTGGTAAAAAATCTTGAAGAAATATGGAAAATAATAAAATCAGATTTTGAATTATTCATAAAAAATAATTAGTGTAAAATGCCCCAGCTTCGCATAGCAGATCTATTTACGCGTGAACCGAAGTTCCGCGGGAACCACTCCCCCCGTTCGTGGTTCACCTAGAAGTTAAACCAGTGCCCCGCGCTGAGCCCTATGCCCCACTGGAAGGGGAAGCCCGTGCGGATGGCGGCTTCGGCGTAAAATCCCCGTAAAAAGAACTGGCGGTACCCGGCGCTGTATTCAAGCAT
>JAISQH010000266.1 GCA_031274385.1 Planctomycetaceae bacterium
ACGCTTTTTTCGCAATCTACGCACTTGCCGCCGAAACCGCAACTAAAACTGAAATAAAAACTAAAACTGAAACTAAAAGTATTCCGAAACGCTCGAATCTTTTTCTTGCCGGTTTTTTCGCAGGCAGTGCTGCGGCGTGCAAATATCCGGCAATGCTGTTTGTTGTTGTTCCGATAGGAATCTATCTTTTCATTGTTTTAATAACAACATTCAACACTGTAAGAATCCGTACACGTATGGTTTTTGTTCTGATTTACGGGATTGGCATTTTGTTGGCTTGCGGCGGTTGGTATTTCAAGAACTATTATTATACCGGCAATCCGGTGTATCCGCTTTGCTTTTCGATTTTCGGTGACTCAACCGGTTCGTGGAACGCGGAAGTTGACGCACGATGGACAAGAATTCATTCGCCGCACGATTTCTATTTTGCAACGTTTATCAACGATTTTTGGCGGGTTGGTTTGAGCAGTTCCTACAATGCTCCGTTGACAATTCCGTTTTTCTTACTGGTTTTCGTAGTAAAAACACAATGGGAAAAACGCCGTATTCTTTGGTTGTTGATTGCGTGGCTTGTGTTTGTTTTTGCAACATGGTGGTTGCTGACGCATCGGATTGACCGGTTTTGGCTTCCGGCAATTCCTGTTTTGACGTTACTTTCCGGTGTCGGGGCAACTTGGTGTACGCAAAAACTTTGGAAAACCGCATTGACAATCCTAATGATTTTGAGTTGCGTTTATTGTTTTTTGCTTAGCGGTGCGCCGTCACCGGGAAAGAACAACCGTTTTTTTGCTTCGTTAAATTCAATGCGGCACGATCCGAACATTTCAACACCTTATGCGGTTTGGTTCAACACTCATCCGCCGGAAGATCAGGAAAAAATCCTTTTAGTTGGCGAAGCGAAGGCGTTTTTGTACGAAGTTCCGGTTTTGTATAATTCTTGTTTTGACGAAACGCCTTTGAAAGATATTGTCACGTCAACTGATCCGGCGTTGGAATTTCAACGCCGACATATTGCATTTGTTGTGGTTGATTGGAGTGAGATCACTCGTTTTCGCAGTCCGGGAAACTACGGTTATTCCGAATCGGTGCAACCGGAAGTTTTTAACAAACTTGTTACCGATGGTATTTTAGAACGATATTGTCCAACAGAAGAACTTGCCCGAAGTCCGACGGTTGGCTATCGGGTTCGCAATTGTAAAACAGCAACCTCATATTGACGAATCTGTAAAATCTGTTGACAATAACAATAATAATGAAACAAATCTTTCCCTCAAGATTACAAAAACTTTAAATACGAAACGCACAAAAATTATGTTAAACGCTTTTTCTGTTGATGTGGAAGACTATTATCAGGTCGGAGCATTTGCCCGAATGATTTCGCCGGACGATTGGGATTCATGGGAATCAAGAGTTGTTGCGAATACCCGCAAATTGCTTGATATTCTCGATTCTGTTTCAGTAACAGGAACATTTTTTGTACTCGGTTGGATTGCGGAACGATTTCCGGCATTGGTTCCTGAAATTGCCGAACGCGGTCACGAAATCGCTTCGCATGGTTTCCGGCATCAACTCGTGTACGAAATGACGGAAACAGAATTTCGGGACGATATTCGCCGGACGCGGTTACTGTTACAGGAACAATCCGGTCAATCGGTGATTGGTTATCGTGCGCCTAGTTTTTCCATTGTTAAGCGGACTCTATGGGCTCACCGTATTTTGGTTGAAGAAGGTTATCGTTACGACAGCAGTGTTTTTCCGATTCATCACGATTTACACGGCAACGCCGATGCACCGCTTGAAATTCATGATATTGCAACGGAATCAGGAATCATTCGTGAATTTCCTCCGGCGGTTGTTCGGCGGTTGGGACAAAATCTACCGACGGGCGGCGGCGGTTATTTTCGGTTCTTTCCTTATTTTGTAACTGCTCGTTGGCTCCGTTCGGTCAACGCTTCAGGGCGACCATTTGTGTTTTACATTCATCCTTGGGAGATTGATCCCGAACAACCGCGAATCAACGGCGCACCGCTGAAAAGCCGATTCCGGCATTATCTGAATCTGCATCGAACCGAACCGCGATTGAAACGATTATTCCATGATTTCTCGTTTGGAACAATTCAAAACGTGTTGAAACTTGAATAACAATTATTGTAATTATTTACAAACATTTCAGTAACGGTCTATTTTCATTTGCGCGCGGAGACGCAAAGAGACAAAGAAATCAAAACATCTATTATAATCCCCAATTGTCTGAACACGATTTTCGGTAACTGTCTATTTTATTTTTAATGTTTCGCACAAAGGCGCAAAGAACACGAAGGTTTTGATTCTAAACGTTGATTTTCTTTGCGTCTGTTATGTATTTATTCGCAACGAGAAATAAATAGACTTGTTCCATTATTGTCAACAGATTATGCAGATTGAACAGATTTTTATAAAAAACGAATCTGTTCAATCTGTAAAATCTGTTGACAAAACTAAAATATCCTCTTTGTGTTCTTCGTACCTTTGTGCGCAAACTTGAAAAACAAAATAAACAGTTACGCCGCGAAGTAATTTTTATGACAAAATGAAATTAATAAGACTTTTCGATAAAAACGGTGGCGGTACTTTGTTTTTCTTTGACCGGACGAACCTGAATCTGTACGGCAATGCGTTCACGAATTGCCGGAACGTGCGAAATAACACCGATTTGTTTTCCTTCCTGACGAAGCCCTTCGAGAACATTCAAGGCAATATCGAGCGTTTGTTCGTCTAATGTACCAAAACCCTCATCAAGGAAAAGTGAGTCAACACGAACCAGTTGACTCGACATGGAAGAAAGCCCCAACGCCAAAGCAAGACTCACCAAAAAACTTTCACCGCCGGAAAGATTTTTAGTTGACCGGATCGCACCCGCCTGATAAGCATCCGCCACAACTAATTCCAACGGCGGTCGATCAGGTTGATTATTGTACAGAAGACGATACCGGTCAGTCATTTTTTCAAGTTGCCGGTTGGCATGATCAAGCATAATACGAAACGTTAATCCTTGCGCAAATGCCCGATATTTCTTGCCGTCTGCCGAACCAATTAAATCATCAAGCCTGTTCCATAAATCATAAACGTTACGTTGCAATTCCTGTTCTTTTTTCTTTTCTGTTTGTTTTATTGTATCGTTTTCATATTGGATCAATTGACTGTCAATCGCGCCGATTTCCTGTTGAAATAATTCGATTTTTTCCTCAAGTTCTTTACATTCAAACAATATTTGTTCGGTATTCGGTTCGCCTTCCTTCTGTTGAACAGCGGTTTCGTTTGCCAACGCCGTTTCATTTTCGTGACGCCGTGTTTCCAATTGAATCCGTTCCGATTCCAATTGCCGCTTTTCTGTTTCGAGAAGATGCCGGGCTTCCGGTGTCAGTCTTGCCGACTTGAAAACCTCTTCCGAATCAAAACCGGCTTGTTGGAAAAACGTATTCAATTCTGTACTCAAATCTGTAATCGTCTGGCGGATTTCAGCAATTGATTGCTCAAGAATGGTGTGACGCTGTTGAAGTAACGAATATTCATTCTCCGTTTCCTGCCGTTTTTTGTGAACATTTTCCAATGCTTGGCGCGCAACACGAACCGATTCAGCCAATTGCCGTTCCACTTCATCGGGATTTTTTTCACCAAAAATTGCGGTTCGCTGATCAATCAGTTCTTGACGTTGTTTCGAGCGTTTTTCAAAGCCTTCGGTTTGCTGTTGATATTGTGTATCCAATAATTTGAGAATGTTTTTTTCACCGTTCCATTTGTTTTGAAGGTTCGTTCCGTCTTGAAACCGTTGACGAAGTGACTCCGTTTTCGAACGAAATTTCTCCACTTCGGTAATATTGTTCGAAATCTCTTTGGCATTATGCTTGGCTTTTTTAATTTCTTCGTCAATTATTTCCGGTGTTGGTAAAAGATCAATTTCCAAACGTTTCAACAATTCTTCAATCCTGTATTGTTCTTGTTTCAATTTTTCAGTATTTTCACTGATCTGTTTACGTCGTTGATCGCGTTCGCGTAATGTTATTCCTTGTTCGATTTCAAATTTGTTAAACTTTTGGGTTATTTCGTCAAGATGGTGTTTTGCTTCCTTCAATTTCGTTTCAATTTCATTCGGAGCCGGAATTTTTCCATTAGCAAAAGGATGTTCCAATGCTCCGCAAAGCGGACACGGTTTGCCATCGAGAAGAAATTCGCGATGCTCTTCCAACGCGGCAATTCGATGCAATGTCATCCATTCGGTTTCGAGTGCCGTAACATTTTGTTTCGCCAGTTCTATTTTTCGGACAAAATGTTGCCGGTTAGTTTCAGCATCCTGAATGATTTTTTCCGTTGTTTCGGTTTGTGTTTGTAATTCCGTTTTTTCCGTTTCTATTTTTTCGAGACTTGTCAAGGCGGAACGGAGGTTTTGCCAACTCTGAATTTGTTGCAAAATTTCGGCTTGTTTTTTTGCCAGATCGGACAAATTTTTTCCAGCCAGAATTTTTTCGGTATTCTTTTCCTGTTCTTCGAGTGTTTGACCAAGTAATTCAAGCGTTTGATCTTGTAACAATGTGTCGAGTTGCTTTTTGTATTTAGTTTCATTTTTCCGGTGAATATTGCGGTCGGTTTCCGTTTTATCAATCTGCTGTTTGGCAGTTTGAAGCGTTTCATTAAATCCGTTGATTTTCGTATCAAGTTCACGAACACGGCGAATCGTTTCCGCAACCGTTTCACAATTTTGTTGCGAAATATTTAGATCCTCAGAAGTCCGGCGTTCCGCTTCACGGGTCTGCATCAATTTTTCATTCGCTTGAGGAAGGGATTTAATGATTTTGTTCCATGCCGCCGTTTCCGTTTCAAGATTTTTACGGTGTGCCGACAACGTGTTGAACATTGGTTCCAGTTCCAACGCCTTCATTGCTCTTGCCAGTTGTTCCGCTTTCGGCTGAAAATCGGATTCCGATTGACGAAAAGTTTTCCATGCCTCTTCGAGTTTTTGGGCTTCGATTTCAAGTCGGGCAATTCGTTCAAAACGTTGCAGAATTTGAGTCAATTCGCGAAGCCGTTGTTGTCCGGTTTCAATGGTCAATTTCAGTTGATTTCGTGTTACACGTTTTTCTTCGATTTCTTCAAAATTCGGAGCCGACATTCCCCGAAGTTCCGCTTCAATCAATCGGAGTTTGTTTTCTTCCTCCCTGTTTCGTTCGTGTACTTTAATCGAAATGTCACTGTAAATTTTCGTATCGGTAATTTGCTCCAGAATTTCCGAACGGTCTTTGGCATCGCTTTGCAGGAACTTATCAAAATCACCCTGAGCAAGAAGCATTGACCGGGTGAAACGGTCAAAATTCATACCGGTTTTTTCCTCAACAATTTGTGAAACTTTTGAAATTTTTGTTTCAAGCGGTTTCCACGCTGTTTCGTTGCCTGCGGGTTCGGAAATTTCATGTTTCGGTTTTTGAAGATTTCCGTCCGGTTTTTTGCCGGCACGCTGCTGATACCACGAACAAAGAAACGTCCCATTTTTATTCGTTTCAAAAACAACTTCGGCGGAACAAAAACCGGTTCCGCGTGACATAATTTCGTTTTCGCTCTGACTAATTGACTTAAGACGAGGCGTTCTGCCGTAAAGTGCAAGACAAATTGCATCAAGAATAGTCGTTTTGCCGGAACCGGTCGGTCCGACAATGGCAAAGATTCCGCTTGTCGTGAACATCGGATTCGTAAAATCAATCTTCGTTTTACCAACAAGTGAATTCAGATTTTCCAACTCAACCGAAAGAATTTTCATGTTACAAAACTTGCCAAAAATCTAAAATAACGAAAAAGATCATATTTGTTGCACGCAAAGACGTAAAACTGTCTATTTTATTTTTTAAAAATTACGAGCAAAGACGCAAAGAAATTCAAGTTTCATTTTAACTTGTTCTGTTTTGATCGTGTTCATTATTTTTATTTTACTCAAGGAAG
>JAISQH010000333.1 GCA_031274385.1 Planctomycetaceae bacterium
CATCCATGTCCCGTGCCTGGTACATTGGCGTATCGAAATTCGCAATGTTGCCTGCAAGAAGAGCCTGACGCGCTTCGTCGAAGTTCACGACCTGTTCCAACACCGGAACCGTCGTCCCATCAAACAACGCTCGAAATTGATAAGTCGGACGAATCATCTTAGCGGAAAGAAATCAATTGAAAAACGGAAAAAGAAATCATCTACCATCATCTTTTTCACCGTCATTCTACGATTCACTCATATTAAAATGTTTTGTATTACCCATGTTCGTTTGCTTCGCATACGCGGAAAAAACCTGCGAACCTTGACGAACACGGCGGAGTTGTTCTTCAACTTCCGTTTTCTGAACGGAAAGTTCATCCATACTGGTTGAATCATTACGGAGAATTTCTTCCAACATCACAGCACAACGATCAATCGCCGCACTGGTTTCCTGTTGCTCTGTTTTGTTGTTCCATTTTCTCTCTTCCGGCGGAATATTTTGAAACGGAACCAATTGTTGTTCAATGATCTCAAATTCGTTCATTAACCGTTGTTTCCGCGCCAGATGCGGAAGCAGTGTGGTCAAATCGCTTTGCCGAACAATCTCCAATTGCCGAACCGAAATCGGAAGCAAACGCCGAAGCAATTCCTCTTTTTGTTGAATAAGTTCGCTTAATGTTTTCGTCATGATTGGCGGAGGCTTTCAGTTTTTCGATTCATTGTTCCTATTCAGGCTTTTTTCCGCTTGAATCAGGTTCTTCCAATTATTTTCCAAAGGAATCGTACCGTTTTTTTCCAAACGGTTCAAGACGAATTCCGCTTGATTTAAAGTTGTTGCTGCTTCTTCGAATTTTCCGGTTTGCCGGAATGCGGTTGCCATTCGGATCAAGGCGTCAAGCGATTCAGGACGGTCTTGATAACGGGTTGCCACAATACTCAAAGTCGAAATTGCCTGCTCATATCGTTTCAATTCCAACAAAACCGAACCGGAACCAAACAACGCGTTTCGTAACATCAATTGTTCCGATTCGGTCAGATCCATCACTTCCTGACGTTTAACCAGCAATTCCTCTGTCTTTTGAATATGGATCAATGCTTTTTGCCGTTCGGCATCGGCATCCGCCAGCAGTTGTTGGCGAACCGCTTCCAGAACAGATTCTTCGGCTGATTGGGACAACTCCGCCGCTTGTTGCAAATAAGCCTGCGAAAGATAATAGTGGGAGTCGGCAGTTTGAATGGCGTTCGGGTAATTTTTGACAGCATCTTCCAAATAAGGAATCGCTTCCGCAAAACGCCCTCGTTCAAAAAACAATTTGCCAAGTGCAAACATCGAATCCCGATAAATTGCCGAAGACGGAGCATATTCGTCAATTAAATTCAGTTGGAGTATTTCTTTTGCCTTGTCCCATTCTTTTTTCTCGACATAAGCCCGGCTTAAACCCATTCGAAGACGCGGAACCAACGCGTGATTCGGATAATATTGAATTGCTTCCTCCATAATATCGACCGCATTATCAAGAGCATCAATATGCAGATACATTTCGCCGAGATAAAGATAAATTTCCGGGCGATGTTCATTAATGGTGATTCGCAGAAAATGTTTGTATTGAGGAATTGCCCGCCGATAATCTTTTCCGAGCCTGAAGTTTTCGGCACTTCGCCAAAGCCAATCGCTGAAATCGGCGGAATCGTAATCAACCCGACCGAGTTCGGCAAACGCTTCACCGGAACGCCGATATTTTACGTACGATTCCCGAAGGAACTCTTCACCAGCCTGACCAAGAGTTGCGTCTGCTTGTTGCCGAAGTTGGACTGCCCAAGATTCGTAGGTGTCGCCGCGCAACCGTGCGGTTTCCGCTACCGGCATCACGCCGCGAAGAAGATAAAGAAGAGTAACGGCTTCTTTGTATTCTTTTAGTTGAATGTTATTTCGGATAATTTCACGGCAACGATCCATCATTGCGTCTTTGGAAAGCCAAAAACAAGCGTAATGGGGGTCTTGCCGCATGGCTTCAAAGGTACGGGCGTAACCGCGTAACGATGTTTCCGTCCGTCCGAACTTCCGTTCGATTTCCGCCCAGAAAAAATCCGCCGCCGCCGCTTCCGAACTCATCGGAAACGTTTCGGTTAATTCGAGATAACTTTCCTGAGCCTTGATAATATCGCCCATTTCGTCGTAACAAATCCCTTGAAGCAACACCGCATTCCGAAACCAACGGGGAAAAAACAACTCCTGTCGGCACACTTCCTGAAAATGTTCAATCGCTTCCCGATATTGTGTCACCGCAAGTTTATGAAGGTTTTGTGCATTGACAAGAGCCGGATCAAGTTGGGGTTGTGTTGACAGACTTCCAGCGGGAAATTCCAATGGAAACGGTGCGTTTTCTTCCTTTTTTTCAGGAGGAAGAACAATAATCCTGTTGGGATCCGATGTTGTTTGTGCGGTGTTTCCGGCGTCTTGCGCGTATGCTCCGGCAACACGGCTTCGCATGGAAACCATTCGGCGTGCAAGAGTTGTTCCCTGATTTTCACCGTTTTCATCCTCATTTTCGCCGGTTGGAACCGGAGGAATTACCGCCGACCAAGGATCGTCAACCGGTTCTATCGGCGTTACCGGAACAATCGCCCAAACAGACGAATCCGGGAAAAGTCTCGTTTCGTTCTGCGACCTGTTCGGCAACAACTTTTCCATGTCGGGTTCTTTTAATAAATCCAATGAATCAGAAGAATTAGAAGAATTAGAGGAATCGGACGAATTGTTTGGAACCGTAGCGGGTCTTTCGTTTGAATTGGGAGGTTTTGGTAAAACCGGCATTGCCGGAGTTGGCATTGTCGGTTCCGGCGATGTCGGTTCCGGCGATGACGGTTCCGGTGTTACCGGAGCCGGAGCAACAGGCGAGTCATTGAGCAAGACCGGATTTCGATTATTTTGCAGTTCGATGCTTTTTTTCCGTAAATCTCTGGCTCTCAACAGGGCGATTTGACCGAGAACAAAATGCCGCATGGTTCGAAACCGGTCAAGAGACGGAATTTTGGCAAGAGTTTGTTCGGCGTGATCGGGTTCACCGAGTTGAATGAGGATCATTGACCGGAGAATATCGGCTTCGTATTGTTCTTCTTCGGTTGTTGTGGGGTCGTTTTGAAATGCCTGAAGATTCCGAAGCGATTCGTGGAAATCCGGTTTTGATTCGAGAAAATAGGAATGAGCCAGAAACCAATAAATCCATTTTTTGTTGGGCGAATCGAGTTCCAACGCATTTTGGAGCGGTTCACGGCATTGCGTCAGTTCTCCGCTTAGATACAAACTTTTTCCGAGTAAAAAGAATCCTTCCGCTCGGCGTTCGGGAATGAAGCCGTAATCTCCTGAATCGCGTAAATAATTGGCGGCAGCCAGATAATAGGGTTGCCGATTGATTTCCCAAGCGTTTTCGGCGATAGAACAGGTTGCCGCTCCGAGTACGAAAAGTGCGCCGGCACGAGTTGGAATATCTTGCGGCGAGGCGTATTGAAGGACTTCTTCCGCCAACCGTTTTGCTTCGGAATATGAACCAAGATCATAAGCCGTCAGCGTCAATTGAAGCGTTGGTCGGTTAATATATTTAACAATAGAGCGGATTGCCAGACCGGTCGAAGTGAGAAAAAGGAGCAAAACAACAACGCCAATCGCAACCGCAACAACAAAATGTTCCTTAACCCAATCAGCGCAATCATCCCGAAAATCAAGAATAATATCGAGTAGGACATTTCCTGTTGAGATGCTTTCTTCTTCTTCGTTTTCCTCGTTTTCTTCTGATTTTTTCTTGCCGGTCAAGCCTGTATTTTCTTCGTCATCGGCAACCGGTTGTTTTTGGGGTCGTCGGCGTTTTTTGACAACGGGTACAATTTTTTCTTCGTCATCATCTTTAATTCGAGCCATGAGGAGACGATAACAATTTGCCCCAATCAAGTCAAGAGAGAATGGTGGAGAATGAAAAGTTAATAGTTAATAGTGAATAGTTTCGCAAGCGATCTCCACTATCAAACGGTTTGAACGATGCTTGCGAATACTATTCACTATTCACTACTAACTATTAACTATTAACTATTAACTATAAAAAATCTAATTCAGCCGTCGAACGAAAAAGAGATTGCAAAAGCAGAAAACTTTGTTATATTGAAAATCTCAAAAAAAGGGCAACACCAAATAGGATTGTGTCGCAAATATAAAAACGGAATCGAATTCGGGTTTCCGATCAAGATTGTTTAACCTTCTATCATTTGACATGTTAAAGATTGGTTCTCACACGTTTCGCAGTCGTCTTTTTGTTGGGACGGGCAAATATGTTTCTTATGAAACGATGCAACAGGCGATTGATCTTTCCGGTTCTGAATGTATTACGGTTGCGGTTCGCCGGGAGCGGCTTTTCGATGCGCAAGGTCGGCGGTTGCTGGACTTCATCGACACCAAACGGTACACGATTTTGCCCAATACGGCAGGGTGTTTCAGTGCTGATGAGGCGATTCGGGTTGCTCGTCTGGGACGCGAAATTCTCGATCAAATGGGTAATCCCGGCGCAAATTGGGTTAAACTCGAATGTCTCGGCGATGCGAAAACGTTGCTGCCCGATCCGATTGAAACAGTAACCGCGACAGAAACGCTTGTCAAAGAAGGATTTGAAGTTCTTGTTTATACAACGGACGATCCGCTTGTTGCCAAACGGCTCAAAAATTGCGGGGCAACAGCGGTGATGCCGGCGGGAAGCCCTATTGGTTCCGGGCAGGGAATTTTGAATCCGAATGCGATTCGGATTTGCATGGAATATCTCAAAGAAAACGATCCTGATTATCCGGTAATTGTTGATGCCGGAGTTGGGGCGGCAAGCGATGTTTCGGCAGCGATGGAACTTGGAGTTGATGGCGTCTTGCTCAATACCGCGATTGCCAATGCCAAAGACCCGATTGCCATGGCTCAGGCAATGAAATTGGCTTGTGAAGCGGGACGATTGTCATTTCTGGCAGGACGGATTCCGAAAAAACTTTACGCAACAGCAAGTAGTCCGTTGGAAGGACAGGTTTCATCATGATCATGACCGCCGATGATTACCGTACACGGCATTGAAACTGTACAACACCGAATTCGCCGGGTTGAAGCGGGTCGGTAATCTCAAAACGAAGCGTAAAAGAACCGCTGTCATTCGATTGGATCATGAAACCGGATTTTAATGACGATAATGCTGTTCCCGGCAAAAATTCAAGCCGTGTTGTCAGATTGTCCAATATTGTTACGTTGCCGATCATCTGCGTACCGAGATTGTCAAAACGAAGCGTAAATTCGACAATCTCACCCGGTTGTGCCGACTTCTTTGATGCAACTTTAATCAGCCGAAGTTTCGATGTTTTCGATTTATCCTCTTCGATTTGGAAAAAACTTTCGGCTCCTTCTTCGCTGGTTGCCTCCATTGGAGCCAAAATGTTCATTTGAACCTTGATTCCTTCGGCTCCCTGCCATGCTCTGGCTCTGGCTTTTCCCTCCGCAAGAGACGCCAGTTCCGCCAAACCAATGGCTTGTTGTCGTAACCAGTTCGAATAGTACATTGCCGACTCAAAATTACTGTACGCGCCAAGCCCTTGTGTTGTACCGGCTCCGGTGCTTCTCTTCCGCCCCCCAATACCGCTCAATTGTGTACGGGTTCGGGCGTAACCGGATTTCGTTTCCTGAGCCGTGTAACCGATTTGTTCTTTGCCCTGATCAACAGTCAAAACCAATTGACCGTCTGTTTGGGACAACGCGGTAATCTGAGCATTATTGTTGACGCCTTCGATTTTTCGTACTGCTCCGAAACGCGGTGCGTAAAGAAAAACACGATTCGACGGTTCTACCAGAGTTCGTCCGTCCAGCGTGTCAAAATGCGCAACAGTATCTTCTGTTTCAAGATTTCGAACCGACCAATCCTCTTCAATATACGTTTTGGCAACTCCGTCTCCGCCATCAGCAAGATATTCCGTTTGCGAACGAAAACCGGTATTCAAATTCGATTGCCAATATTCTTGAAATTTCTGTTGCTCCGCAACAATCTTAACACCCTGTTCCTTCAACGCAGGATCAACCGTTAAGGAACTCGTTTGTCCCAAAACCGCCGAACCAAATAAAAACGTCAAAATAATTAAAACAATTTGATGTCGCATAACTCAAAACCATGACCGTAAAGAAGTCGTCATCACATTTTCGTTTTAAAAAACGCGAAGGTTGTTCGTTTTTTATCGCACTGGTACTATTTGTTTTCCGCTGATGATTGTTGAAGCGGGATAGGGGGGGGTATTTTGGTAACGAGTCATTTCGTAACGTCCTGCCGGAGTTTTGTCGAAGAGCATCCACGATGGCGAACCGAGAAAAAAGGCGGGATCGGTAACACCAAGTGTATTGGGAATCCTGCCGCCCATTCGTACAATCGCAACCGGTTGTCCCATCGTTGCCGCAGCAACAATCGGATCAACCGCACCGGAAACATCCGTCGAAATGGGTGTACCAAGATCACCACGAACCGGCATTGCCGTTTGAGGATTTTCAAGATAAATAACTCGTGTTACAAATTTGCCGTCCAACGCCAGTTCGATATCCTCTTGGGTAATGTCAATCTGAATCGGATATTCCAATTCCAATCCCTGAGGCGGATAAGTTCGGGCAATAATCTTGACAGTGGGAAAAATTTCACGACCGGGTTGAAACGGAATATCTGTTATTCGCAACCGATAATCACTGCCGACAAGTAACCCGACCGCATACGGAGTTGTTTGGCGTTGGACGAATTTTTGGTCAATGGAAAGAGCGATTCTTGTTCCTTCGGGAGCGCGGATTTTAACGGGCTGATAATAACCCGGAACCGGAATTGCCGAAACTGAAAATCCCGAAGCCGGTGTTGCCGGTACGCCCGGATAACCCGGAACCCGTACGCCGGGCTGTTGAGCATACAACACCGTTACAGAAAGAAACGCGATAATCGTAATCGTATAAAATACCTTCATGATTGGTAAATAATTTGTCCGTTGCCGGTTGTCAGTTCTAATCGACGACGCCTGCCAACGGACAATGATTTAACGGAACGACTATTGCGGTGCCAATGTTGGTGAAGTTGAATTTTGCGGTTCAACTGCCGGTGCCGGAGTTTGCGGCTGGAGCGTTGCCGGTAACTGTTGCAATTGCGATGTGTAATGCGGGTGAACCAGAACATTTTGCGGATTCACGCCTACCGGAGTTGGTTGCAAAACCGGTACGGGTCTCGGAGCGGCAGGAATCGGTTCCGCCCGAACAATCGGGTAACGATTCGGCGAATGGGCTCCTTGTGGAAGTTGCGGCGGTCCCGGAATACCTGTTGAAGTTTTTGTCATCGGCGTTCCGTAAGGCGGAATATTGACACCGGAAATCATGTTTTGCGGAATCGACGAACCATTGACCGGATACGCTCCCTGCGGCGGCAAACCCACAACAAATGGCGGTGATAACGACGCCAGACGTTGTTTTTCCGCAACCGTATTTCTCAAATCCTTGTTGCCCATACGAATCACCGCAAGAATCGCTCCCCGATTACTGGCTTCGACAATCGGATCAACTCCCGGTTCCAGTTGCGTATTGACCAATGTTCCGACACCAGCCATTGCCAGCCCTTGATATTCCGGGTTCGGTAAATACACAACCTTTGTGATAAAATTACCGGAAAACACCTGATCGAAATCATTGTCGGTGAACTCAATCGGAATCGAATTATGAGCCAAAAACGCTTGGGTTCGAGCCATTGTCGGCGCAATTTCGAGCGTTGGATAAAGTTCTTTTCCCTGCCGTCCCGGTATATTCGATAATTTTAAGCGGTAAATGGCACCTTGACCGAAATCATGAGTTGCCGGGCAAACGCACGGTTCCGAATCAAACATACCGGGAAATTTCGCATCCCAGTTAATTGTCAGCGATTCCAAACCGATGAAATTAATTTGTGAAGTCGGACCGATGGGTTGTTGATAAGGAACTAATTGCGGCGGTACACCGGAAGGAATGGAAATCTCGCCAACCTGTGAACCAACCCCCGGCACTCCCAATCCCACTGAACCCGGTAACGAAGTTGGTTGATACGATTCCGGTATGACGCCCGGTCCGGGTCCGTCCACTCCGTAAGCCCTATAAGGCGATTGATGAAAACCACCGGTCAAAATAGGACCTTGGCATCCTGCCAAAATTGCAAGAAGTGCTAAATAGGAAAAACTAAATCGCATCAGGTTTCCTCCCCTTTTACGAAATGGTGCAAATTGCCCGTTTGATGGATTCGCGGCAAATACTGAATTTGACTACAGGTCAATGAAAATTTTATTTGTCGGAAGACACAATTGCACTGGACGGAAAATGTCTTTTTTCATACAATCCCTTCTGAATTCTTCACAGATAACTCCCTGTTTCTGCCATGAAGAAAAACAATTGGTCTTCTAATCCTCATTCTTCGGTCATTTCCCATGCAATACTTTTGCAATTTCCTCAGAATTACTCTTCCTTGCCAAAAAAGAGATAGAAAATTTTTTCATCTTATTTATTTTATTTTTTTAATCTCGTTTTTTTGTTTTCACCGAATCGCCATTTTTGCAAAAGACGACACTGCCGCTGTTCGGGGTGAAATCTATTTGAAACAATCAATTGATCGGATTTTATCACTTAAAACGATAGAAAGTGATATTCGAATGGATGTTCATGTTGACGGGGTTGAATATTCCGCGCGTGGTCGGTATGAGGAACAGGCATTGCCGAAAGCATTAGCCGGAAACTTTTTGCGGTCGATGTACCGGTTGGACATTCACTTCCTTACCAATATTCCGACGGCACCCGGTTCCGAACCCAATCGAATGACGGTTGTGTGCCATCTTTCGGAAGATCGGGAACAAAACCAAATTTGGCAATATCGTTCCATTGAAGGCGAAAAATCGTTTAATATTATCAAAATTGCTCCGGTGGAAAATGCCATTAAACAATCGAAAAAAGAACCTCGTTTCACTCAAATCAGTGAAGTACGTAATTTAGGCGGTTTGGCGGGGCAATTACGGCAGATTGATCGATTTTACGAATTTAGCACACCTGCTCAAACCGAAACGTTTGAGGAAGACGGTTCTATTGTTGTTTGGAAAATTGCCGGCGTGTTGCGTCAAGCCTATTTTGAGGACTTGCTCAAACAGTTTGGCGGACTGGACAAGAAAAAGAAATATCCGCCGGATTTTCCTTCCGACATTGAGATATGGATTGGCAGCCATGACGGGTTTCCTTATAAGATTCGATACTTAAACCGTTCTTCGGAGAAATCGGTGAAACGGTTTCTTCTTTTACAATCGACTTATTTCAACGTGATTTTGGACGGAGAAGAAATCCCGTCCGTTCGATTTGCCACATTTGAACAAGGTGAACATCTGGAAGGCGTTTTCGGTTTCCAAGACATCACAGCAGCATTCATCAAATCACTCGGTCTTTAGACCTTTTCTCTAAGTTCCAAAAAACGCCCCGAAGGGGCAAAATATCCTAGCCCTCGTTATACCGCCCATCTTATAACATACATTTTTTCAATAGTCGTGCAGCGGCGGCATCATGCATAACCGGTGATGGATCGCAGCGCAATCACCGGACGCCGTCCCCTCCCCATCATCAAGTCGCGCAGCGACGACATTATCGAGACCCATCTTCGTCTCATTCCCTAAACTCCGCTTTTGATAATGCCGTCGCTGCGCGACTTTGTCGTTGGGGGCGTGATCCGGCGGTTACGCTGCGCTTCACCGCCGGTTATGCATGATGCCGTCGCTAACGCGACTAATATAAATAAGTAACATAAGGTATTCGTCCGCTCACCAAACATTCGCGTTGGCATCGCCATGAAAAGAGGGACTCGCTTGAAAAAACTTTGTGCCCTTCGTGCCTTTGTACGCCATAATATAAAATTGTCTTTGAGGCAAAATAAAATCAAAATGTGTCACCGTTACGTTGTAATTATTTTTGGTTGAGATAAAATAAATCTCAGTTGGATTAAAGGGTGTACCTTTTGAGTTAAAGGGTGTACCTTTTGAGTTAAAAGGTGTACCTTTTGAGTTAAAAGGTGTACCTTTTGGGTTAAAAGGTGTACCTTTTGGGTTAAAAGGTGTACCTTTTGGATTAAAAGGTGTACCTTTTGGGTTAAAATTTTCTGATTATTTCGGAATTTGTGGATTCTTCACATTAGACTTGTTCCAAAACTTGAAAAAGAGTGTCATGGTTTTTTAGTTTTGTCAACAGATGATACCAGATTTTCATCAAAAACGAATCTGTAAAATAGACCTTTTCTCTAATTTCCCTTGTTCCGTAAAAACCAGATTTAATGCCCCGAAAGGGCTTCCTCTCCTAGCGTCGGGCAACGCCCGATGGAGCCGATTCATCTGAATCCATTCGCGGCAACGCCACAACGATATTGATGATTGGGGCGTTATTAGTTGATAGTTGATAGTGGAGAGTATTCGCAAGCGTCGTTCAAACCGTTTGATAGTGAATATCGCTTGCGAAACTATTCACTATTCACTATTCACTATCAACTATCAACTATCAACTATCAACTATGTCGGGCGTTGCCCGACGCTAGGATATTTTGCCCCTTCGGGGCGTTGTTAGGAAGTTAGAGAAAAGGTCTCATGGACTATGAGCCAAAATTTACTGATTATTTCATTTTTTGTGGCTCTTCATTTTCGTTTTTAGTCATTTGAAGCCCTTATTTTTCTAAAGTGCCCTTAGTAGCCATGACATCTCCAGAACCGCAACCTTATTTTCCCTTTTGAAACCTTCACAATAAGGGAAAATAAGGACGCGGTTTGGGAAACGTAGATGCGACTAAGGGTGCTTTGGAAAATAAGGGGGTTAAATGACCAAAATCTTTCCCCACAAAAAATAAAATAATCAAAAAATTTATACCCGTTTTTTTAGAATTGATACCCTTTGAGTTGCAATTAGTCCTGTTTGGGGTAAAATCAGTGATGGATTTGAAGTTTTTGACTTTTTTCCGGTTTGATAATATTCCTTCCTTAATTTTATCAGAACGGAATATTTTACATTAACCACAATCAGACAATTTGAGGAGACTTATTATGACAAGAAGCAATGATTGGCTCCCGACGCGACGGGAATTACAATTGGCGATGTCAAAGAATTGGTTGACGATTCTGAATCCCAATCCGGTTTCCGCTCCGCAATCAACATTCCCGTAGGGGCAAGGCTTGCTCTCGTCCCCCAAAACGGCAGATTCCGTTTCAAAATCAACATAAGGGCAAGGGCAAGCCTTGCCCCTACAAGGGCAAATGGCGGTAGTCCACAAAATGGAATCATCCGAAACTTCCTTAACCATCATTAAATGAATATTTTTAATCTTACCATGCGTTTCTTTTTCACATTGAATCTCGTTGTTGTTTTTTTGATTTCTTCTTCCGTTGTTGCCCAACAACGTGAGCCTAAAATCGGCTACGTTTATCCTGCCGGCGGTCAGAAGGGAACAACTTTTGAAGTCTTAATCGGCGGACGGCAAATCGCGCGGAGTTCGGCTATTTTGATTTCCGGTTCGGGAGGATTGGGAAATTCGGGAGTTCGCGGGCGGATTGTTCAGGGTTATCCCGCAATGTTTATCAACAATTCCGACGAAAGTAAAGTCGCTCGCCAAATTTATAACGACGCGAAAAAACAACTTGAAGAAAATCATTCCACCGCAAAACGCAATGAACGGAAAGAAGAAAGAAAAGAACAAAAGCCAATTCCCAAACTTCAAAAGAACAACGACCAAACTAAAAATACCGCCCAATCTGTTGATGAAACCGCCTTGCCGTCACCGGAAACCATTATGAAACGTTTTCCGTTTTTTTCCCGCCTTGCTCAGCCGACCCCCGACGATTTGCAACTCATTTTTTACGAATTTTTTGCTCCCCGAATTGACCGTAAACCCAAAGAGACATTGAATCAGGGCGTTTTGGTCGAAATAACCATCGACCCCAACGCCGAACCGGGGAACCGCGATCTGCGTCTGGTAACAAGCAACGGCATTTCGCCGCCCGTCCGGTTCATGGTCGGAACCATCCCGGAAATAAACGAGTTGGAACCAAACGATACCGCAAACCAACCATTAAATTCATTGGAATTATGGAAACGCCGCGAAGCTCCCAAAACCATCCGGCAATTAGAACCGCTTGATCTGCCCATTGTCATTAACGGTCGTGTCCGTGCTGCCGATGTTGACCGGTTTCAGTTCAAGGCTCAAGCCGGGCAACATCTTGTGATTGGGGTTCGGGCGCGGTATCTGATTCCATATCTTGCTGATGCGGTTCCCGGTTGGTTTCAAGCCGCCATCGCCTTGTATTCTCCCGACGGTCAAAAAATGGATGATGCCGCCTCATTCCGGTTTGACCCTGATCCGATTCTCTGTGTCGATATTCCCAAAAACGGTGTGTACACGCTGGAAATTCAGGATTCCATTTTTCGGGGTCGCGATGATTTCGTTTATCGGATTTCCATTGACGAATCGCCGCTGATGACATCGGTTTTTCCGTTGGGAGGCAGGCACGGCGCGGCTGTCAAAACCAAACTCGACGGTCATAATCTTCCTGAAAAAGAAACCGTATTGGATACAAGTTCGGGAGAACCGGGTATTCGGGAAAAATCCTTTTTGGGAAACCAATGGTTGCCCTACCCGATTCGGTATGCCGTTGACGAATTGCCGGAACAACTCGAATCAGAACCCAATCATCCCGAAAAACCGGAAAAAGTAACGTTGCCAATTATTATCAATGGGCAAATTTCAGAAAAAACCGATCTGGATTGTTTTTCATTTGAAGGCAAAAAAGGAACTCGTCTTGTTTTGGATGTTGCTGCCCGTTCACTCGATTCGCCGCTTGATGCAAGCATCGAATTGATTGACGCAACCGGAAATGTTATTGCGTCAAACGATGACCGTGCCGATTCAAAAGGTCTCAACATCGGTCTTGAAACTCATCACGCTGATCCTTATTTAAATGTGGAACTTCCGGCGGATGGCGTTTACACCGTCCGGCTTTTCAGCGCAACCCAACACGGTGATCCGCCATTCGCTTATCGGCTTCGTATTTCAGCACCGCAAGAAGATTTTGCGGTTTATTGTGAACCGGCAAGTCTTTGCTTTAATGATAAAATTCAGTCATTGAAAATTCATGTTCTTCGTAAAGACGGTTTTAACGGCGAGATTCATTTACGTTTGGCGGAATCCTGCAAACGTGCTGGTTTCCAACTTGAAAACGAACGAATTCCTGCCGGAGCGACAGAAGAAATTACCGCGAAGCTGAGTCTGTTACCTCAATACAACGGCAAGCCAACCGAAGTGATTCTGGAAGCGGTGGCGACGATTAACGGAAAAGAAAAATGCCATCAGGTGATTCCGGTTGATGATTTTGAACAGGCGTTTATTTACCATCATTTTGTTCCGGCAACCTCATTCATTGTTACCAAACCTTCAAGCCGAGCCGGTTTTTTTCGAAAATAACCGTTCATTTTACTGGAGTATAAAGTCCCCTGACTTGACGCCTTCACGAAAAGTGATAAACTTTCTCTCTCAATCAGCGATCGGGGACGTAGCTCAATTGGTTAGAGTACTGGACTGTCGATCCAGTGGTTGCGGGTTCGAGTCCCGTCGTCCTCGCTGTGAAGGGAGTTGACTCCGCTGTAAGGTCAAACTCCATTGTTACGTCACAAATTGCCCGTTTCCGGTTTCTTTTTGCCGGAAGCGGGATTTTTTTATTTATATTTTTCATAGCGCCTGGGTATCACAATGGATTTCAAAGACCAAATTAAGCAACTGGCAGAACGAATTGTCAAAATTAAAGATCAGGTCGCAACGGAGGAAGCGACAAAAAACGCCTTTATTATGCCGATGTTGCAGTATCTTGGCTATGATGTGTTCAATCCGCTTGAGGTTGTTCCCGAATTTGTCGCCGATATCAGTACAAAAAAAGGCGAAAAAATTGACTATGCCATCGTCATGGGAAAATTGATTACAAAAAACGTGTTCGACATGAAGCACCACTTCCGGGTTGGTATTTACTCGATCTCGCTGATCGGCGAGTTTTGACATCGTTGAAGGATTGTACTTGCGAGGAGGTCAGGAGGTTCAATGACTTAATGGAATTTCCATTCACGGAAGCTTGATTCATTCGCAGGCAAGTGGCGTGATCACCACTAAAATAACAGTCTCGCTGCTGATTTCACACTGGCGAAAATTCGGGTTGCCCAAATAGGTACCATTTGACAATGACATGGTGTTCCAAGGCGCACGAAAACCCAACGCACTTGGTCAAGTGATTCGGGTTTGTTTGTCACTTGGTGTTACACCGATTTTTGTCACACCTTACGAGCAAGGCTTTCAAGGAAAAATCGAACGCTTCAATGGTGAAGTACAACAAAAATTTTGGAGACGAAAAAAATTCAAAAATCGGAGACACGTAAAAACGGAATTGGAGAA